>DAOUBO010000581.1:0-5078 GCA_034432695.1 Anaerolineae bacterium
GCGGCCGCAGCAGCCCCCGCCGCCTCCAAAAACCTCTTATTTAGCCAATTGGTAACTACCTGCTATTGCCCGATTCTGCACGTGCCAGGCACTTTCAGTAGTGCCTGGCACATTTTGCGTCTTTTGCGATGCCTGCCGAAGGATTCCCGGGAAGGATTTGTTAACTGGACTTTGGACAAACTGAAGGGCCAAGGAGAGCGCCTTACCCATGGTAGGCCGAAATGAATTTTTCGGCTTACATCCCGGCGGTTTATCCAAAGTCCAGTTGTTAAACTTCGTGCCCTTTGTGCCCTTCGTGTCCTTCGTGGTAGGTGATTACGCCAATTGCTTTGCCTTCTCCACCGCCTCGTCAATCGTCCCCACCATGTAGAACGCCTCTTCGGGCAGGTCGTCGTGTCTCCCCTCCAGGATTTCCCGGAAGCCCCGGACGGTTTCCTCAATGGGGACGTAGCGGCCGGCGCGGCCGGGGAACCCGTCCGCCACGTGCATCGGCTGGGTCAGGAAGCGCTGGATCTTGCGCGCCCGCGCGACGGTCAATTTGTCCTCCTCCGAGAGTTCCTCCACGCCCAGGATGGCGATGATGTCCTGCAGGTCCTGGTAGCGCTGGAGGACCCGCTGGACCTCGCGGGCCACGTTGTAGTGGTCCTCGCCGACGATGCGCGGGTCCAGGATGCGGGAGGTGGAGGCCAGGGGGTCCACCGCCGGGTAGAGCCCCTGGGCGGCCAGCCGCCGCTCCAGCGCGATGGTCGCGTCCAGATGGGCAAAGGTCGTCACCGGGCCGGGGTCGGAGTAGTCGTCAGCGGGGACGTAGACGGCCTGCATGGAGGTGATGGAGCCGCGGCGGGTGCTGGTGATGCGCTCCTGGAGTTCCCCCATGTCGGTCCCCAGGGTGGGCTGGTAGCCGACCGCGCTGGGCATCCGGCCCAGCAGCGCCGAAACCTCCATCCCCGCCATCACGAAGCGGTAGATGTTGTCAATGAAGAGCAGGACGTCCATCCCCTGGTCCCGGAAGTACTCCGCCATCGTCAGCGCGGTCAGGCCGACACGGAACCGGACCCCCGGCGGCTCGTTCATCTGCCCGAAGACCATCACGGCCCGGTCTATGACGCCCATCTCGGTGAGGGCCAGGTAAAACTCCGTCCCCTCGCGGCTTCGCTCGCCGACGCCGCCGAAGACAGAGACGCCGCCGTGGTACTTGGCGATGGTGTACATCAACTCGGCGATGATGACGGTCTTGCCGACGCCCGCGCCGCCGAAGACGCCGGTCTTGCCGCCGCGCGTGAAGGGAGCGATCAGGTCAATGACCTTGATGCCGGTCTCAAAGAACTCACTGAAGGTGGCCTGCTCCTCGTAGGGCGGGGCGGGGCGGTGGATGGGCCAGTAGTCCACTGCCTCCACGGGCCCCTTGCCGTCTATGGGCTCCCCCAGGACGTTGAAGATGCGGCCCAGGGTCCCCGGACCCACCGGGACCTTGATGGGCTCGCCGGTGGTGTAGGCCGGAAGGCCGCGCTGGAGCCCGTCGGTGGTATCCATCGCCACGCAGCGGACCCAGTTGTTGGGCAGTTGCTGCTCCACTTCCAGAACCAGGCGGCGTCCGTTCAGGGGAATCTCCACCGCGCTGTAGATATCGGGCAGGTCTTCGGGCGCGAATTCCACATCCACCACGCCGCCCTTGATCTGCACGACTTTGCCGATTACCTGACGGGGCATAGAGGGACCTCCTGAGTCAGAATACCGGAACAGGGTATTGGTGGAATATATCGTCGGCCGTCACAATCAGCAGGTTGTTAGCCAGAGCCTGGGCGATCAAAATTCGGTCAAACGGATCGCGGTGAACGGGTGGAAGTTCTGCCAGTTTGCATACGCTGGCTTCATCCAGCGGGAGGCTGGCGATTTGATGTCTTTGTCGCTGGAGCGGCAAATATACATCTGGCGGTTGTGGCAGGGGTAGTTTGCCCAATGGATATTTGATGATGGCTTCCCACAAAGAGATCACGCTCAGATACACCTCGTTGTCCAGGTCGCGAATTGCCACTATCTTGCGAAGTGGCAAGCGCGGATCCCCGCTGATGAACCAGAGAAAGACCTGGGTATCCAAAAGTAGTCTCATCTGCTCTCAAATTCCCGCAACAAGTGTTCGGGCAGTGGGGCATCAAAATCATCCGGCACGCGGAACTCTCCAGCGCAGAGCCCAAAGGGACGCTGGCGGAGACTCGCAGGAGGTCGGATTTCCGCAACCGGTCTGCCAGCCTCCAGAATCACAATGGTTTCACCGCGTTCCACCCGTTCCAAGTAAATCTGCAGGTGCTGAAGGACATCGGATAGATTGACCTGAATGGTATCGGTGTTGACCTTTGTGAGCATCCTATACCTCCCTTTAAGGAAACCGCTCCTTCACAAACCGAAGGGTTTGTTCGGCAAGGCGAATGGCTTCTTCCGCGTCTCTGGCCTCAAAGTAGAGGGCCGGGATCTCTTCCAGGGCGTTAGGGTAACGGGCATCCACGTAGTAGGGGGTCAATTTTTTCACCTCGGAGCGCAGGGCCTGGAAGGCCGGGTCAAACCGGGCCGCCACCGAGCACAGCCGGGCGATGGAATGGGTGGGGGGCGGCTCTTCTTCCTGGAGAAAGAGGTATGCCTTCAGGGCTTTCTCCGCGACCTGCTGGGCCAGGAAGCACACCAGGTCATACTTCCCGGCCTGGAAGAGAAGGTCCAGCGCGGAGAAGTCCGATTCCGCCTGGCGGAGCCACCATTCGGCCTCTTCCCGGAAGTCAGGCCTCATAGAGCACCTGTCCCTCTTTCAGGATGCGCTGGAAGAACGCGCGCCTCCGGACCCGCTCAAACTCCTCCGGGCTGTAGGCCAGGATGTCCACGTCCGCATCGGTCTCCAGACGGGCGTAAATCTCCCGCATCCGTTCTTTGAAGGTCCGGCCGTCGTCCATAATGACCAGCAGGTCTATGTCGCTTTCCCGGCGGGCCCGGCCCCGGGCCCGGGAGCCGAAGAGGATGATCCGCCGGGCGCCCATCTCCTGGAGTTGGCGGACGATCTGTTCCAGTTCGGTCATCGGGTCGCTTCCTGCAGTTGCCGGAGGGCCCAGGGCTCTCTGATACGGGCTACCGGCCTGCGCTACACGAAAGTCAGGCGTACTCAGGCCGCAAAACCTTTCCTGCCAGGCCTTGCGGGGTTGGCTCTATTCCTCCTCCCCTGCCAGCCGGAGTGCCGTGGTGTATAATTCCGCATCCAGATAAAAGCCACAAGCCCGGACCGCATCCATCAGGGGACGCACGATGGGCACATATCCTCTCCGTTTCGCCAGAAGCAGTATACCGATGGTGCCAACCACGCGCAAGCCCAATTCTTCCGCAAAGGAGCGGGCTCTGGCATCGTCCAGTCCCGCCACCCGATCGGGACCAGCCAGAGCGTATGCAATCACTGCTCGTTCGCCCGGTCCCAGGCGGTTCGGTGGTAAAGCGGCGATCTGTTCGTCGGGAACCTCTACGATGGTTGCCCATTCCAGATGGCGGGGATTCACTATGTCGCTTCGGAGCAAACGGCCAGCGTCCAGTTCCAGCACGACCTGCTCCGGGATGTAAACCTGCGCAAACAGCAAGGGCAGCAAATGAACCTGCCTCAGCCTTCCCAGGTACAGCAGGAGACTGGTGTCACTCACCAGTGAAGCCCTCGGCACCTTCTACCTCGCGAACCAGGGATTCTGGCGAAATCTGCGAGACCGGGATTCCATACTCGGCGCACAGGTCCAGGAACATCACGCGCGGGACCCCGGCTAGAGCGGCCGCGGCGCCGGAGGATAACTTGCCCAGACGAAAAAGCATCAGCGCCGCATAAAGGCGCAGGTCCCGGGCCATCTCGCCAGGGGTCCGGTTCAGCATCTGCAGGATTTCATCCGGCATCTCAATCCTCAACGCTTCCATACCAATTTTCCCCAATCACGCGGCTATCTCGATCGGCCAGCACACGCAGGCCCAATGCCTGGACCCGCGCGATCGCCTCTTCCGGCGTGCTTCCGTAGGCCAGCACGCCCGGCAGTTCCAGCACTTCGGCCAGCCACCGCCCATCCTCTTCCTGCTCGTATTCTATCGTGCATCACGCGGCCATCTCTCCCTGCAGTTGCCGGAGGGCCTCGGCGCCGCCGGCAATGTCCAGCAACTCTTTGGTGATGGCGTGCTGGCGGGCCTTGTTGCGGAGGATGGTCAGGTCCCGGATGAGTTCTTCGGCGTTGTCGGTGGCGTTGCGCATCGCCGCCCGACGGGCCGCATGCTCGCTGGCCGCGGCCTCCAGCGCGGCCTGGTACACCTGCAGTTCGGTGAACCGGGGCAGGACGACGTTCAGCAGCGCCTCCGGCGATGGCTCATAAATGTAATCCGCCACCCCCACCGGCCGCATGTCCACCACGTACTCCGAGGCGGCCTGTTCGTCCAGTCGGGTGGGCCGCAGGGGCAGGAGCCGCTGGACCACCGGGCGCTGGCGGAGCAGGTTGATGAAGTCGGTGTAGGCCAGGAAGACGGCGTCCACCTGGCCGGAGAGGAACTCGTCCATCGCCAGCCGAGCGATGGGGGTGACGTCGGCGAGGCGGGGGACGGCGGGCAGGCCGTGGAACTCCGCGATCAGCGGCAGGCGCAGCCGCCAGAGCATGTCCCGCCCCCGCTTGCCCACGGCGACGTAGCGCACGGGGACCCCCAGCCGCCGGGCATACTCGGTGGCCGCGCGGACCGCGTTGTGGTTGTAGGCCCCACAGAGCCCCCGGTCGCTGGTGAAGACGACGATGAGGGCCGAGCGGACCGGCTCCCGGACGGTCAGAAGGGGGTGCGGGGGGATGCCCTTGATGGTGGAGAGGTTGACGATGACCTCCCATGCCCGGTGGGCGTAGGGGCGGGTGGCCAGAACGGCCGCCTGGGCCTTCTGCACTTTGGAGGCGGAGACCGCCTCCATCGCGCGGGTCATCTGGGCCAGGTTCTGGACGCTGCGGATGCGTCGCCGGATTTCGCGCAGGGTTTCCATGCGCTGTCAGCCTCCGTTCTACTCTTTACCTGTGCTGGGCGTTCGTTTCAACCTGATTTCC
>DAOUBO010000582.1:0-2282 GCA_034432695.1 Anaerolineae bacterium
GGGCCGGGGCCGGGACCAGCCCCCGGTGTTTCCATCGGGCCGGGGCCGGGGCCAGCCCCCGGCGTTTCCATCGGGCCAGGGCCGGGGCCAGGGCCAGCCCCCGGCGTTTCCATCGGGCCGGGGCCAGGACCTGCGCCCGGAGTCTTCATCGGGCCAGGACCTGGCGTCCCGCTCGGGCCACGGCTACCGGGGGGTTCGGGGGAACCCGGCACGCGCTGCTGGGCCCGTTCCCGAATTTGCTGACGGAACCGGGCCGGGTCAGCCTCGCCCGTCTGGGCCAGGCGCCGCCAGGCTTCCAGCCGCGCCCACACCCGCTCTCGGGCCGGCGTCTGCGGGGCACTGGAGAGCGTCTGCTGCATCGTCCGCAGGCGCGCTTCCACCCGGGCCAGAGTACGCACCATCTGCTCATCCCCCTGGGACGCCGCCCGTTCCATAGCCTGGTAGAGGTGTCGCTCCATCCGCTGGAGAACGGTCTCCGGCGGTTCCTGCCCGGCCCGGGCCAGCGCTACCATCTCTTCAACCCGGCGCTGGGCCAGGTCCATCAGCCGCTCCACCCGACGGGACGGGTCCACCGTCAGCGCGACCTGTACATCCTCGCTCCAGGTCTTCAGAGGATAGAGGGCCTGACCGGGAAGGTCATCCTGAGCGGCGTACAGTGTGCCCGTGAAACCTCCCAGCGAGGCCACAACAACCAGTAGGCCCACGAGGATCTGCGCCATGCTCCACTCCTTTCTGAACAGGATAAACGTCCATCCCTTATGACGGGGAGCGGGGCGCGCGGATACGGCCTGGGCGATGAATTGGGCCCGGGTGCGGGCTGCCCGCCGGGGGTCCCGGGGAGAGGCCGGTCGCAGGGCATCCAGGTAACGGCCGACCAGGGGATCCAGTTCCTCTTCGGGCTTTCTTTTCATCTTTCGCTCATCCGGGTATCGTTCAGGAGGCGGCGCAGGCGGGCCACTGCCCGATGTTGCAGGGCCTTGACCGCGCCGATCGGCTTCTGGACTGCGCGGGCGACCTCCTCCAGATCCCACCCCTCCACGTACCGCAGGAGAATAACCTGACGCTGGTCCGGGGTGAGGCGAAAGAGAGCCTCGCGCACTGCCTGCTGTTGCAGGCGCCTCTCGGCCTCCAGGGCCGGGTCGTCCGCGGCTACCAGGGGAGTGGCCGCATCCAGAGAGACGTTTGTTCGGGAGGCCCGGAACTGGTCGGTGAGCCAGTTGTGCGCGATGCGGTAGAGATAGGCACGCAAAAACTGGCGTGGGCCTCCTCCACGCCGAAAAGCCTCCAGCAACCGGGTAAATGTCTCCGCGACGCACTCCTCAGCCAGGTCGGGGTCGCCGCTCAACCGGACAGCATACCGGTAAAGTTCATCGCTGTAGAGGTCGTAAATCTGGATCAGGGCCTGGGGTTCCAACTGCCGGGCCCGTTCCAGCAGGGATGGTTCATCCATTTTCCACACCTATCTGTAGGACGGGAAACCGGGGTGAAAGTTACGAATTTGCCCCCCTACCCGTATCTTCGGAGAGGGTTTTCCGTCTAACTATTGAGATGAACCTCAGAACGGTTCAAAAGGAGGCAACGATGAAACGGTGGGTGGTGCTTCTGCTGATCGCGGTTCTGGTTGCTGGAATCGCCGCGCCCGCCCTGGCGGCCGGGAACAAGCCGCCCAGGCGGATGCCCTTTAACCTGATCGGTCGGATTACGGCCGTAGATACCGGCGCGGCAACAGTGACCGTGGAAGTGCTGCGTGGGAACCGGGTGGTTAAGCCCTACATAGGCCGGACGGTGACTCTCCAGACGGACGCGGCCACCCGGTTCCTCAAGAAGACGGAGACTGGCACCCTTCCCATCTCGCTGGCGGACCTTCAGGTGGGCGACGCCGTGAGCGTTCAGGGCCGGCTGGCGGGGGAGACCTGGACGGCCTACCGCATCACGGCAGGCGCCAATCTCTCCGGTCTGCCCTGAGGGAGGGGCCAGGGTCACAGGGGCTCACTTAAAGGCCGGATTTAACGCTGCCCTGGGCACCGATAGGAAATCGGCCCATAGCGCAAGATTTATCTTGCGCGCCCCGCAAAATGAATGCAAGCCGAAGGCTCCGGGCGGGCGACCGAAGTCGGCTCTGGGGCGGCGGCCCGACCCACACAGCCCTTACGTTAACGCCTATGGGGGCCAGGGTGCGGCGGCGGCCCGAAGGGCCGCCGCCGCACCCTGGCCCCCATAGGCGTTAACGTAAGGGCTGTGTGGGTCGGGCCGCCGCCCCAGAGCCGCTTTCGGTCGGCCGC
>DAOUBO010000583.1:0-15972 GCA_034432695.1 Anaerolineae bacterium
AACTCACCGCAGAGGCGCCGAGAGCGCAGAGTTCTACATTAGCCTTATCTCTGCGCCCTCTGCGTCTCGGCGGTAAAAACAGCCTTTTTGCAGTGGACTCATCAGTGGATATGAAACGACGAACCTGGCATATTGTCCAGTCAAATTCACAGCACGCGTGTGCGACGAAGGGTGCATTTCAATTTCCTGGCGCGGCGCTTTGGGCGACGCATCGGACAACCGGATGCCCCGAGAGGGAAAAGGCATATTTATGCGGCGGCAAAGCCGCCGCACAAATATGCCTCGCAGAGCAGTTTGCCTGAAAACGGAAATGCAGCCGGTATCCGGCCCGATATTCCCTCTGCGGAAGAGTGTGGTATAATGTAAACGGCGTTGCCGATATTTGCGGCGCACGACCGGCGGGTAGAGCGCTGCGGCGGAACTGCCATATGGTGGATGGGAGGTTTTTCCGATGATGCGAATGGACCGTTTCACAGGACAGGCGCAGGACGCGGCCCAGCGGGCCGTGGAGATTATGACCCGTTACGGGCATACTCAGGTGGATACGGAGCACATCCTTCTGGCCCTGCTGGAACAGCCGGAGGGCATTGTGCCCCAGATTCTCCTGCAGCTGGGCGTGGACCCCGACTGGATCGCGAACCAGGTGGACGAAATCCTCCGGCGGACCCCGAAGGTGGGGATCTACGGGCGCGGGGGCCCGGGCCAGATTTTCATCACCCCACGGGTGAAGCGCATCCTGGACGATGCGAACACCGAGGCGAACCGGCTCAACGATGAGTACGTCTCTGCGGAGCACCTCTTTCTGGCCATCATCAGCGAGCGGGGGACCCAGGTTGCCCGGATCCTGGCGGAAGCCGGCATCACGCGGGAGCGGATTTACGCGGCCCTTCGGGCCATCCGCACGGGCCAGGCCTTCGCCGACACAAAGCCCGCCAGCGAATCCCGCTACCGGGTTCTGGAGAAATTCAGTCGGGACCTGACCCGGCTGGCGAAGGAGGGAAAACTGGATCCCGTCATCGGGCGGGAAGCAGAAATCCTGCGGGTCATCCAGATCCTCTGTCGCCGGACCAAGAACAACCCTGTCCTCATCGGCGAGGCCGGGGTGGGCAAAACGGCGATCGTGGAGGGACTGGCGCAGAAGATCGCCTCTGGCGATGTCCCGGAGATCCTGAAGGGCAAGCGGGTGATGCAACTGGACCTGGCCGCGATGGTCGCGGGGACCCGGCTGCGGGGGGAGTTTGAGGAGCGCCTGAAAGCCGCCATAGAGGAAGTCCAGCGCTCCCAGGGAGAGGTGATCCTGTTCATTGACGAGTTGCATACCGTCGTCGGCGCGGGAGCCGGGATGGGCGCGCTGGACGCGTCCAGCATGCTGAAGCCCGCGCTGGCCCGTGGCGAACTCCAGTGCATCGGCGCCACGACGCTGGACGAATACCGCAAGTACATAGAGAGAGACGGCGCGCTGGAGCGGCGGTTCGCCCCCGTCTTCGTGGACGAGCCCACCATAGAAGAGACGATTGAGATGCTGCGGGGACTGCGAGACCGCTACGAGGCCCACCATCAGGTCCGCATCTCCGACGAAGCCATCGTGGCGGCGGTCCGTCTCTCCCACCGCTACGTCACCGAACGCCGCCTGCCCGACAAGGCCATAGACCTGATAGACGAGGCGGCCGCGAAGGTACGGGTGGCCCTCCACACGCTCCCGCCGGAGTTGAGGAAAATGGAGGCGGAGATCGCTCGCCTCCAGAGGGAAGAAGAGGCTGCCCATACCAACCAGGACTATGCGCGGGCCGCGGAACTCAAGGCCCAGCGGCTCCGCCTGGAGCAGGTCTTCCAGCGGCGGCGGGAGGCCTGGCAGCAGGATCAGCGGCTGGACGAGGTGGTCGGGGCGGAGGACATCGCCCAGGTTGTCGCGTCGTGGACCGGGATCCCGGTAGCCCAGATGATGGAGACGGAAGCGGAGAAACTCCTGCGGATGGAGGATGCCCTTCGCCAGCGGATCGTCGGGCAGGACGAGGCCATCGCGGCCGTCGCCGATGCCATCCGTCGGGGCCGCGCCGGCCTGAAAGACCCCCGACGGCCCATCGGGTCGTTCATCTTCCTGGGCTCCTCCGGTGTGGGCAAGACGGAGATGGCCAAGGCTCTGGCCTGGTTCCTCTTTGACGATGAGGATGCTCTCCTGCGGATTGACATGAGCGAGTACCACGAGCGGCATACCGTCAGCCGCCTCTTCGGCGCGCCGCCAGGTTACGTCGGCTACGAGGAGGGTGGCCAACTCACCGAGGCCGTTCGCCGTCGGCCCTATCAGGTCATCCTGTTTGACGAGATAGAGAAAGCCCATCCGGAGGTTCTGCACGCACTCCTCCAGATTCTGGACGACGGCCGTCTGACCGATGGGCAGGGCCGGACGGTGGATTTCCGCAACACGGTCATCATCATGACCTCCAACGTGGGGACAGAGTTCGCCGGAAAGGGCGGCGCGCTGGGCTTCCTTCGCGAGGGGGAGGAGAAACGCGAAGAGGAGGAAAACCGCCGGCGGATTGAACGGGCGCTGAAGGAGGTCTTCCGGCCGGAGTTTCTGAACCGGGTGGATGAAATCATCATCTTCAACCGGCTCACCCTGGAACATATGGAGCAGATCGTGGACATCCAGATGCGGGAGATCGCGGGTCGGCTGGCGGAGCAGGGACTGTATGTGGAGTTGACGGAGATGGCCCGCAAGTGGCTGGCTCGCGCAGGCTACGACCCACAGTTCGGCGCGCGCCCGCTCCGGCGGGCCCTCCAGCGACATGTGGAAAGCCCGCTCAGCGTCCAGTTGCTGCGGGGTGAGTTCCGCCGGGGCGACCGGGTGATCGTGGACGCGAACGAAGAGGGCATCGTCTTCCAGCGGGCAGAGCCGGAGACCCTGCTGATCCCGGAGCCGGTCCTGCAGGAGGGGTAGGGGTCCGTCCAGGTTATATTTGGCGGTCTGGCTGCCGGACCCTTTGCCTGACTTTCCGGGGAACCGAAGCCTGCTGGGCGTAGCGCAAGATTCATCCTGCACCCCGTCGCTTGCGCGATATCGCCCAGCAGCGCTTCTGGCCTTCGCCGGAGCCCTTCCGTGGAGGGCGTCAGGTAGCCAGTTTGGCAGTCAGCACTGCCCGGCAGGTCGGATTGTTAATCCGACTGTAGGTCGGATTGTTAATCCGACTGTAGGTCGGATTGCTAATCCGACTGTAGGTCGGATTGCCAATCCGAGCGGGTCGGATTGCCAATCCGACCTACTTGTGCAAAATAAATCCAGCGCTACAAGGGCGGGCAGAGCGATGTCCGACGAACGGCCGGTGACCTCCCTTTACGACCTCTCTTTCCCGACGCTCCAGGCCCTGCTGGAGGGATGGGGAGAGCCGCCCTATCGCGCCCGGCAGGTCTGGGAATGGCTCTACGTCCACCTGGCCGACGACATCGGCCAGATGACCAACCTGCCACGCGCCCTGCGGGAGCGGCTGGCCGCGGAAGCCCCCCTCTACGTCCCTCGCGTCCTGGCCACCCAGGTCTCCCCCGACGGGCTGACCCGCAAGGACCTGCTGGAACTGGCCGACGGGGAGGCGGTGGAGGTCGTCCTGATGCGCTACGAGCGCCGCCGGACGGCCTGCATCTCCACCCAGGTGGGCTGTCCGATCGGGTGCGTCTTCTGCGCCACCGGCCAGGCGGGGTTCCGGCGAAACCTCACCGCGGGGGAGATCGTCGCCCAGGTGCTCCACTTCGCCCGTGCCCTGCGGGCGGAGGAGGAACGGCTCTCCAACGTCGTCCTGATGGGGATGGGGGAGCCCCTGCTGAACTACGACGCAACGATGGAAGCCATCCGCCGCCTGATTGACCCCCAGGGGTTCGGGCTGGGCCAGCGGCACATCACCCTCTCCACCGTCGGCGTTTTCCCCCAACTGGACCGCCTGGTTCAGGACCCGGACCTTCCCCAGATCACGCTGGCCATCTCCCTCCACGCGGCCACCAACGACCTGCGCAACCGATTGGTCCCCGTCAACCGCCGCTACGGCCTGGACGCCATCTTTGAGGCCTGCCGCCGGTACTTCGCCCGGACCGGGCGGCGGATCAGTTTTGAGTGGGTGCTGATCGCGAATGTGAACGACACCCCCCAGCAGGCCGCGGCGCTGGCCAAACGTCTGAAGGGGTTGACGGCCCACGTGAACCTGATCCCCCTGAACCCTACCCCGGCCTACAACCGGGAGCCTTCCGGCCGGGAGGCCATCGCGGCGTTCACCGCCATCTTGGAGCGGCATGGCATCCCCTACACCGTCCGGCTCCGGCGAGGGATTGAGATTCAGGCCGGGTGTGGGCAACTCCGGGGAAAACTGAAGGTGGAGGCGTAGCGATGTACCGCGTTCCCTACAGCAAATCCTACCTGGAGTTTGACCTCCCCACCACGATGCGGGGGACCATCCTCACGTCCCGCGCCGTCCCGCCCGTGCCGGACCCGAAGGCGGCGGTGGAGGAGGCCCTGGCCCATCCGGTCGGCTCCCCACCCCTGCGGGAACTGGCCCGCCCCGGCCACCGGGTCTGTATCGTCTTCACCGACGTCACCCGCGCCAGCCCGGACCATCTGCTGGTCCCGGCGCTCCTGCGGGAACTGGAGGCTGCGGGGGTCCGGGACGAGGACATCACCCTGCTCTGCGGCATCGGGATGCACCGGCCTTCCACCCCCGAGGAGCGGATAGCGAAACTGGGCCCGGAGGTCGTGGCCCGGTACCGGATCATAGACAACGAGCCCCAGAACCCCGACGCGCTGGTGGACCTGGGGGCCACTCCGGGCGGCGTGCCCGTCCAGGTCCACCGGGCCGCGGTGGAGGCGGACCTGTTGATCGCGACCGGACTGGTGGAGCCCCACCAGTATGCGGGCTACTCTGGCGGACGGAAAACCGTCGCAGTGGGCGCGGCGGGGGAGCCGCTCATCGCCTACACCCACGGCCCGGCCTTCATAGACCACCCGGGGACCCGGCTGGGCCGGATTGAGGGGAATCCCTTTCATGAAGCGATCACCGATGCGGCCCGGCGGGCCGGCCTGCGCTTCATCCTGAACGTCGTCCTGGACGACGAGAAGCGCATCCTGAAGGTCGCCGCGGGGGACCCGGAGGCGGCCTTCCGGGAACTGGTCGCGTTCGCCCGGACCGTCTACGAGGTTCCCATCCCCCATCCCTACGATGTGGTGATCGGCGGCGTGGGATATCCGAAGGACACGAACCTCTACCAGGCCAGTCGGGCGCCCACCTACCTGCACTTCGCGCCGACCCCTGTGGCCCGACGGGGAGGCTACTATATCATCCCGGCCCGGTGCGAGGAGGGGGCAGGAGAGGGCGTGGGAGAACAGCGCTTCTACAGGGCCCTGCGGGACGCGCCCTCGGTCCAGGCTGTTCTGGACGATGCCCGCCAGCATGGCTATCCGCCGGGCCAGCAGCGGGCCTTCGTGGTGGCAAAGATGCTGGAGGAGGCGAAGGTCATCATCGTCGGGAGCGAGCACCCCGACGTGGTGGCTGAATGCAAGATGATCCCCGCGGCGACGATGGAGGAAGCGCTGGCGATCGTCGCCCGCGATCTGGGGCCCGACCTGGACGTGCTCGTCGTTCCCCATGCACTGCTGACGCTCCCGGTGGTGGAAGGATGAGGAGATGGGCTGCCTGGTCAACCCTCTCCCGGACCTGCTCGTGATGGGCGCGGCGACCGCGGTCGTCCTGTGGCCGTTCGGGAGGTGGCCTGCCCGGAGCCAGGTCCTCCGGGCAGACCAGTTGAAAAGGCGGTATCGCCGGCTGAGGTGGGTCCCTCTGGCCGATTGGCTGATCTGGCTTGCGTGGTTCGCCCTCTTCATCGGCTTTTTCTTTGTGGTTGACCGGCCGTTTCGCCATCCGGGGGTGGTCTTTGGAGGCGGCCTCGCCTTCTTCAGCGTGATGCGAGGCCTCCTGGGGGTCGTAACAGGAGTGTACCCGCTGAACCTTCGCTGGCACACCCACTACATCCTGGGCCTGGAGGCCCGGAGGCGGGGAATGAAACAGGCCCTGCTGGGCCTGGCCGTGCTGCTGCTGGCCGTCGGGGTGGGAATTTGGCTGGAATAGAGGACATCGCCCCGGTTCTGAGAGACTACTTCGCGGGCCAGCCGGACGTCCTGGCGGCCTACGTCTTCGGCTCGGTCGCTGCAGGCCCTGCGCGCCCGGAGAGCGACGTGGACATCGCCGTCCTGCTCCGGAGCGACCTGGATCAGGAGGCCCGCTTCTACCGCAGGCTTTCTTTGAGCGCCGAGGTAGAAAGTCTGCTGCACCGCTCCACCGACCTGGTTGTCCTGAACGACGCCCCGCCGATCCTGCAACACCAGGTCCTGACCGGCGGACGCCTCATCTTTGAGCGGGATCGGGCCGCCCGGGTGGAGTTTGAGGTCCGGGCGGGAAAAATCTACGCCGACCTGAAACCGATGTACGATTTTTTCACCGAGGCGCTGGCCCGCGAGATCCAGGAGGTAGGCCTTGGAGGACGCCGTCGTCAGAGAACGGTTGGCCGCTCTCAGGAACGAAGTGGATTATCTGAAACGGGAGAGCGGTAGAGTTCGCTGAGAGGAGCAGGGATGACGTTCCCTCTGGTCGCCCTGACCCGAAGGGGGAGCCGCCGGGAGACGGTGGCCGCGGCTCTGGAGGCCATCGCCGATCGGGTGGACCTGCGCGGCGTCCGTCGGGTCCTGGTCAAGCCCAACTTCGTCACCCCCGACCGGCAACTGGCTGCCACCCACGTGGACGCCGTCCGGGCGGTCCTGGATTTCCTGCGCGCCCGCTACGACGGCCCCGTCGTCGTCGCGGAGGGGACGGCCCTCCGGAACACCTGGGAGGCCTTCGCCAACTATGGCTATCTCTCCCTGCCCGACGAGTACGACGTCGTCCTGATGGATCTGAACGGCGACGAGACCGTCCCGGTGACCGTCTATGACCGCCACTGGCGTCCGATGACCCTTCAGGTTGCCCGGACGGCGGTGGAGGCGGACTTCCGGATCTCTGTCTGCCCGCCCAAGACCCACGACACGGTCCTGGTGACGCTTTCGGTCAAGAACCTGGCGATGGGGGCGCTGGTGAACCCGGGCGCGGTTCAGGAAGGCCCCGGCACCGCCCTGTACCGGGTCGGGAGGCGTCTCCCGGCCTGGCTGAAGCAGACTCCGCCCGCCCATGCGGCGAAGCGGCTCCTGGCCCCCACCCACTCCCAGAAGATGGCGATGCATCAGGGGATCCCCGTCATCAACGTCAACCTGGCCCTGGTTGCGCGCGTCGTCTGGCCACACCTGGCGGTGATAGACGGCTGGGAGGGGATGGAGGGGGCCGGGCCGGGCCACGGCGAGGCCGTCCCCTGGCGGGTCGCCCTGGCAGGGACCGATGCCCTGGCGGTAGATGCGCTGACAGCCTCTCTGATGGGGTTTGACCCCGCGGAGGTCGGCTATCTTCACTACTGCGGCCTGCTGGGGCTGGGGGAGGCCGACCCCTCACGCGTGGAGGTGGTGGGCGACGTTCCCCCCGACGCGGTCCGGCGCCCCTTCCGCCCCCATCCGACGGTGGACCAGCAGCGGCGGTGGCAGGTTGCCGGGGCGGAGGAGCGCCTGCGGGCTCTGGGCACAGGCTGAATCCTGTGCTACGCGTGACCGAAGTCTGGCATACGAGGCATCGCCTATGCTGGGTCCACGCTTCCGTTCGGCTCTGACCTACGTTACCCTCGCCACCGTCGCCATGGTTCTGCTGAGCGCGATGGCCAGCATTCTGCTGAGCCTTCTGCGGCCTGCCGGGTCCGCGTCGGCCCTTTTCCTGGAACCGGCGGAGGTCAACCTCTGCCCCGGCGACGGTGTCCGCTTTACCGCTCCCTTCCCGACCTCCCGCTGGGCGGCGACGGGGGGAACCATCGGCTCCGACGGCGTCTACGTCGCCGGAGAACTCCCCGGCAACTACGAGGCCCGCGCCGTCGGGACCGGTGGCGAGCGGGGGTACGCCTACATCCACATCGTCCCCTGCACTCCCACCCCACCGCCCACCCCGACCCCCGTCCCGACGCCGACGCCCATCCCCACTCCGACCCCGACCCCTGTCCCGGAGGCAGACCCGGCCGGGGACCTGGCTGTCTACTCGTCTGGTGCGCCCGCGGAGGCCCCCTTCGGCGGGCTGGATATCCGCAGCGCTGTCCTGGCCCCCGACGGCCGCCTGGATATGCAGGCTCCGCCCCCGCATCCAGACCTGGCGGCCTGGGCACAACCGGGGGAACTGGTCCTCTGGATGGCCCTGCATGCCCCCATCCCGGAGTCCCTCCCTGTCCGAACCGACTGGTTCTTCGTACTGGACCTGGACGGGAACCCCCAGACCGGCCGCCCTCCGGGGACCCGTCCGGCCAACCAGGGGCTGGGGGATGAGGTCGCCGTCGGCATCTACTACGACCCGGCCGTCGGCGGCTTCCGGTCCTACCTGCTTCTCTGGAACAGCGCCCGGCGGGAGTTCACCGACGGCGGCGAGCCCCGCTTCTGGCTCTCCCCCGACCGGACGACCATCGCCGTGGCGGTCTCTCTGGAGACGCTGCAAACCCACGGTTTCGCGCCGGAGGCGGCGCGGGGCCGTGCTATCGCTCTGGCCTACGTCGCACCCGAACCGGTGGCGGATTTCTATCCGGAGCGGTAATCAACCCGAAAGAGGAGTCCGATGAGCCCTGTTCAACCCCAGCGCGGCCTTGCCGCTATCCGACCGTACGTCCCTGGCAAGCCCATAGAGGAAGTCCAGCGCGAATACGGCCTGACCGACGTCATCAAACTGGCCTCCAACGAAAACCCGCTGGGGCCCTCGCCGAAGGCGATGCGGGCCCTGGCAGAGGAGGTCCACCGCCTTCATCTCTACCCGGACGCCGACAGTCACGACCTGCGCCATGCCCTGGCCCGGCACCTGAACGTCCGCCCCGACCAGGTCACCGTGGGCAACGGCGCCGACGGCCTCATCGTCCAGACCTGCCTGGCCTACCTGGACGACGGCGACGAGGTCGTCCTCGGCCAGCCCACCTTCGCCCTCTACGAGACCTACATCCACGTGATGCGGGCCCGGCCCGTCTTTGTCCCCCTGAAGGACTTCCGGCTGGACCTGGGGGGGATGGCCGCGGCCGTCACCGACCGGACCAAGATCGTCTTCGTCTGCAACCCCAACAACCCGACGGGGACCATCGTGACCCGGGACGAAGTGGCGGCCTTTATGGCACGGGTTCCCGACCGCGTGCTCGTCGTCTTTGACGAAGCCTACTACGAGTTCGTCCACGCCGACGACTTTCCGGACACCCTGGCCTACGTTCGGGAGGGACGGAAAAACGTCCTGGTCCTGCGGACTTTCTCCAAAATCTACGGCCTGGCGGGTGTGCGGCTGGGCTACGCGGTCGGCGAGCCGGAGGTCCTGGAGCCGCTGTTGCGGGTCAAGGAGCCCTTCAACGTCAACCGGCTGGCCCAGGCCGCGGGGATCGCGGCGCTGGAGGACGATGGATTTCTGGAGGCGACGCTGGCTGCTACCATCAACGGACGCCAGGCGCTGTACCGGGGGCTGGAGCGGCTGGGTTTCTCCTGTGTTCCCAGCCACACCAATTTCGTGCTCGTGCGCGTCGGGCCCAGGGCCCACGAGGTGGCCCAGCGTCTGCTGGAGCGGGGGATCATCGTCCGCCCCTGTGACCTCTACGGCCTGCCCGACTTCCTTCGCATTACCATCGGGACGCCGATGCAGAACGCGCGCCTCCTGCGCGCCCTGGAGGAAATTATCTCAAACAGGCCATGACCCTTCCGCTCGCTTCCGTCCGTGTGCTGGACCTTTCCCGGCTCCTGCCGGGCCCGTACTGCTCTCTGCTTCTGGCCGACTACGGGGCCGAGGTCATCCGGGTGGAGCCACCGGGTGGCGGCGATTGGACCCGCCGCGTCCCGCCCCTGGCCGCCGACGGCCAGAGCATCCTCTTCCACGCCGTCAACCGGGGCAAGAAAAGCCTGACGCTGAACCTGAAGGCGGAGGAGGGACGGGCGGTCTTTCTGCGCCTGGTGGAGACGGCGGACGTGCTTCTGGAGACGTTCAGGCCGGGCGTGATGGAGCGGCTGGGCCTGGGGTACGAGAGGCTGGCAGAACGGAACCCGCGGCTGATCTACTGCGCCCTCAGCGGCTATGGACCGGCCGGTCCCTACCGGGAGCGGGCCGGGCACGACCTGAACTACATCGGGCTGGCGGGGCTGCTGGACCTGACGGGGAGACGGGAGGGGCCGCCGGCCATCCCCGGTGCGCCCGTCGCCGACCTGGCGGGCGCGCTCTGGGCCGCGGCGGGCATCCTGCTGGCCCTTCTGGCCCGGGAGCGGACGGGCCGGGGCCAGCGGGTGGACGCGTCGCTTCTGGGAGGGGCCCTCTCGCTGCTACCCATCGCCGTCGCACGTCTGCAGGGAGGCCAGCCCATGGCCCGCGGCGCCAGCGACCTGACTGGCGGCATCGTCTGCTACAACGTCTATGAGGCCGCAGACGGATTCGTGACCCTCTCCGCGCTGGAGCCGGAGTTCTGGGCCGCTTTCTGCCGCGCCACGGGGCGGGAGGACCTGCTGGGACAGCAGTTCGCGCCCGCCGTCCCCGGCAACCCGACCTACGAGGCGCTGCAGGCCCTTTTCCGAACCCGTTCCCGCGCGGAATGGGCGGCCCTCCTTGGGCCCGACGCCTGCTGCGAGCCGGTGTACGGCCTGGCCGAGGCGCTGGAATCGCCCCCCGTTCGGGCCCTGGGGATGGTCCCGCCTCCCGGTGGCGCTGGCCTGCTTCCCCCGCTGGCCTTCTCCGCCCTCCCGGCGCCTTCCGCGCGTCCCGCTCCCGCCCCCGGCGAGCACACCGCCGAAATCCTCGCCAGCCTGGGCTACGACCCCGCCGCCATCGCCCACCTGCGCGCCGCGGGCGTGATTTAGCCATTCCATCATTCCGTCATTCTGTCATTCTGTCATTCCATCATTCCGTCATTCTGTCATTCTGTCATTCCATCATTCCGTCCTTCCCTTGTATGCACATCGCCCAGATCAGCGTCCACACCTGTCCTCTGGCCACCCTCGGCGGGAAAGAGACCGGAGGGATGAACGTCTATGTGCGGGACCTGACCCGCGAACTGGCCCGGCGGGGCCATCGGGGGGACGTCTACCCCCGGTCTCAGGACCCCACCGTTCCCCGCATCAGCACTGCGCTGGGCCCCGGCGCGCGGGTCATCCACATCCCTGCCGGGCCCGAACAGCCGTACCCCAAACACCGGGTCTACGACCACCTGCCGGAGTTCGTGGAGGGAGTCCTGGCCCAGGCCGAGGCCGACGGCATCCGCTACGACGTCATCCACAGCCACTACTGGCTCTCCGGGTGGGTGGCACGGGAACTGCGGAGCCACTGGGGTGCGCCCATCGTCCATATGTTCCATACCCTGGGCCACCTGAAGAACGCCGTCGCCCGAACGCCCCAGGAGCAGGAGCCCCCCATCCGGCTGGAGACAGAAGCGGAGATCCTCCGCTTCGCCGACCGGATCATCGCCGCGACGCCGCTGGAGCAGGAGCAACTGGTCCGCTACTACGGCGCCGACCCCTCCCGCATCCGGGTCATTCCGCCGGGAGTGGACCTGGAGCGCTTTCGGCCCATCCCGCCCGCCCAGGCCAAAGAGCACCTGGCACTGGATCCGGCCTGCCGGATGATCCTCTTCGTGGGCCGGATTGAGCCGCTGAAGGGGATAGATACCCTCCTGCGGGCCATCGCCCACATCGCCCGGAAGCACCCCGAACTGGTCTGCGGGATGTGTGTGCCTATCATCGGCGGGGACCCCTATCGGATAGAGGACAACGACGAGATGGTCCGGCTGCAGGAGTTGCGGGAGGAACTGGGGATTGAACAGGTAGTCACCTTCCTGGGGGCACAGGATCAGGACACCCTCCCCTACTACTACTCCGCGGCGGAGATGGTCGTGATGCCCAGCGACTACGAGAGTTTCGGAATGGTGGCGCTGGAGGCGATGGCCTGCGGCACTCCGGTCATCGCCTCAGACGTGGGCGGACTGGCCTTCCTGGTCCGCCACGGCCAGACGGGCTACCGGATCCCCGCGCGGGACGAGAGGGCTCTGGCGGCGAAAATCGTCCGGCTGCTGATGGACGAGGGGCTGCGGCGGCGGATGGGTGAGCGGGCCGTGTGCTGGGCCGAGCGCTTCGCCTGGCCCCGCATCGCAGACCAGATTGAGGAAGTCTACCGGGAATTGCGGAAGGACTGACTGCAACAGTTTCGTCTCACATCCGAAATGGTCTTTTCCGCCCTCTTGTGTTAAAATTCCTCTGCAGGCCTTCCGTTTGGGGAGACCCATGCCCGTTCTGGAAGAGTTGTTCAACCTGATCCTTACCCCGCCCGGCGACCTCTATTACCACCTGATCCTGCTGTTTGTTCTTCAGGTTCTCCTGGCCGTCGGTTGGGGAGACTGGAGGCGGAGGGGGGAAAGCCGCATCCTGGCAGCCGCCGCGGGGATGCTGGCGACCCGGGTCGCGCTCATCGTTGCCGGGGCGACGACGGGAAGCGGGCTCGTCACCCCGGCCGCGCTCCTCCCGCCGCTGGAACGGTATGCCGATTTGCTCCTGATCGCGCTGGCCGCCTGGTGGGTCTCCCCTCCCCTGCGGCGCGCCCACCGGTTCTCCGTCGGACTTCTGTTGACCTTTGTGGTGGGGACAGGGGCCCTCTACGGTGTGCTGGCCGCCCTCTGGTCCCCCGCGGCGACGGCCGGCCGCGCCTACAACGGCACACCTCAGGCCGCTGGGTGGGCCGCTCTCAGCGCCCTTACGGCCTTCCTCGCCTTCCTGAGCCTCGCCTTCTGGCCGCAGCCGGGGACGGCTCCCGCCCTCGCCGCCTTTCTGGCCTGGATGGGTGGGCATACGGCGCAGATTTTTCTCCTCCCCCTCCACCCCTACCTGCCCGGCGCAGCCCGTCTGGCCAACCTGATCGCGCTCCCGCTCCTGGCGGCGGTAGCCTTCGGCGAATCCCTCCGCTCCGCTCCCGCCCCTCCGACCTCCGGGGACACTCAGCCCCTTCAGGTCTGGGAGTGGGCCCGTCGCCTGGAGCATGCCGAGGACACGGAGACGGCCCTGGCCTCCCTGCTCCCCGAAGTCCTCCGATTCCTCAACGGCCAGTGGGGAGCGATTGGCATGCCCGCTGCCGGCGCGATCCCGGGCGTGCGAATCCTGGCCGTCCATCCCCCTGCCGGGGGGGCGACTCCCGGGACCTTCCCGCTGGACCGTTACCCCGCGCTGGCGGAAGCCCTCCGCTCTGGCCAGCCCCGACAATTGCCGGACGAGGAGGCCGAGGCTCTGAGCCGCCGCCTGAACCGGCACGACGTCCTCCCCCTTACCGCCGTCCCGCTGGTGGACGGGCGGAGCCTGGGCCTGCTCCTGGTTGGCGGCCCTGCCCTCTCTCGCCCCCGGCTGCAGATGGTCGGCCTGGCACTGGGCCTCGCCCTCTCCGGCGTCGGGCGGAGACGCCTCGCCGAACAGCGGGCGGAACAACTGGCCGCCCACCTTCGCGAACAGGAGACGGAACGCGCCCAGCGGGTAGTCGCACTCCAGGAGGAACTGGAACGGGCCCGGCAGGAAGCCCAGGCCTTCGCCCGCGAGGTGACCACCCTGAGAGAAGAGGTCTCCCGCCAGCGCAAACAGGCCGAAGAACTGGCCGAACTCCTGCGCATGCGGGAAGAGGAGACCGAGCGCGCACAGGCCGCGGCCTCCCAGGTCGCGGTCTACGAGGAGGAGATCCGGGCCCTGGTGGAGGAGCGGGACCTTCTGCGGGCGGAGCGAGAACACCTCCAGGCCCGCCTGACGGAACTGGAGACCAGCCTATCCCGGCTGCAGGAAGAACTTCGGCAAGCGCAGGAGAAAGTACAGGCAGAAGCCGCTCCGCCTCCGCCTCCCGTCCGCGGGGGGATCCTCGTCGCGGACGGGCGGGGAAACATCGTCCTGGCCGACGGAGTGGCGTGCCAGATCCTCGGCCGCTCCGGTGAGGAACTCCTGGGGATCCCCCTCCACGCCCTCTTTCCGGACCCGATGTGGGCCCGGACGATCCACGAATGGGCCGGAGGGACCACGCCGGATCGGCCTGCAACGGTGACCCTCCAGCACAACGGGAAACTCCTGCGGGGCGAGTTGACCCGAACGGACGGCAGTTTCATCGTTGTGCTGCATACGGAGGCCGTGACTGAGGACGAACGGCGGGAGACCATCGTCGCACTGGTGAACGAACTCCGTACCCCGATGACCTCCATCGTCGGATACACCGACCTGCTCCTGGGAGAATCGGTGGGTATCCTGGGGGAAATGCAGCGGAAGTTCCTCCAGCGGGTGAAAGCCAACATTGAGCGGATGAACAGCCTGCTCAACGACCTGCTGGAGATCACGGCCCTGGACACCGGACGGCTGGAACTGACGCCGGTGCCGGTGGACCTGATCACCGTGATTGAGGAAGCCATTATGGGGCTATCGGCCCGCCTCCGGGAGCGGGGCATAACGGTACGGCTGGACATAGCGCTGGAACTCCCGCCGATCCGGGCGGACCGGGACGCACTCTACCAGATCATACTCCACCTCCTCTCCAACGCCTGTGAGTGTTCACAGCCGGGAAGCGAGATCGTAGTCACCGGACACCTGGAGCAGGTAGAGAGCGGCCTCCCGCCCTACCTCCACGTCTCCGTTCGGGATACAGGCGGAGGGATCGCTCCGGAGGACTATCCGAGGGTCTTCCAGCGTTTCTACCGGGCCGACCGTCCCCTGATCCCCGGCCTGGGGGAGACGGGAGTGGGGCTGGCGATCGCCAAAGCCCTGGTGGAAGCCCACGGCGGCCGGATCTGGGTGGAGAGCGAGCCGGGCGTCGGGAGCACCTTTCACTTCATCATCCCCACCACCGGTCCGGAAAACCGGCCGTAGGGAGTGCAGAGAGATGAGCGCCCTTCGGAACTGGCAACCGATCCTGGCGGGGTCCCTCCTGGCCCTGATAGGCGGGCTGCTCGTGCTGGGCGCGATGTGGCTTGCCCTGACGGACCGGGCTATGGCCCCTCTGCCGCCCGCGCCGGCCACCGAAGCGGCCTGGTTGCTGCCGACCTCCACCCGCCGGGCTACACCTACCCCCACGCCGCCGCCCCCCACGGCGACATACGTTCCGCAGGAGACGCCGACCCCCCTCTCCGTCCTTTATCCCACGCCCTGCCTCCCTCCGGCGGGCTGGCTCCCCTACACCGTCCGGCGGGGAGAGACCCTCTACGGCCTGGCCTGGCGTGCCGGCGTCTCCCCCCTCCTGATCCGGCAGGCCAACTGCCTGGAGACCGACCTCCTGCCGGTCGGTCAGACCATCTACCTGCCCCCGACCTTCTTCGCCACCCCGACGCGAGCCCTCTGCGGGCCGCCGCCGGGATGGGTGCGGTATTTCGTTCAGCCGGGGGATACCCTCTGGAACCTCTCTCTCCGTCTGGGCCTCTCCATAGAGGCCATCCGTCTGGCCAACTGCATGACAGACTACGTCCTGCGGGTGGGACAGCCCCTGTACCTTCCCCACTACCCCGCGCCGCTGACGCCCACGTGGACGGCCACCCGCTGGCCCACCCCGACGGCGACCGGTACGCCAACTCCCTCCGTCACCTCCACCCCGACGGCAACCGGTACGCCGACCCCCTCCGTCACCTCCACCCCGACGGCGACCGAAACCCCGTCGCTGTCTCCAACTCCAACGGTGACGGCCACAGTTCCCCCGACGCCGGAGACGCCGGTCCCCTCTCCGACTCCGTCCCCGACGGAGACCCCCGTGCCCTCGCCGACTCCGCCGGAGACGCCAACGCCGCCCCCCTCCCCCACGGCGACGGCGACCCCTTCCCCCGCTCCCTCCCCGGCGCGGGGTAGCGGGGAAGGGACAGGGGCTGTCCCACCCGCAGGACGTAGTC
>DAOUBO010000584.1:0-2647 GCA_034432695.1 Anaerolineae bacterium
TTGCTTTGCGCGGCGTGGGGGGTGGCGCGGGCCCGGCCGATCGGGGGGAGTCCCGCGTGACCGCTGCAGCCGGTGCCGTTTCCAGCGCTGCTCTGCTTTGCTGCTGCGTGGCTGGCTACAGGCGTCAGGGCGTGGTCCCTTGCCCGGCTTTGCCCCGATCCCGGACGATCTGCTCGCAGATGCGGACCCCTTTCAGGGCATCGTTGGTCCAGTAGTCGGCCCCGACAAAGCGGCAAACCTGCTCGTTGATCATCCCACCGCCGATGATGACGGGGATGGACTCCGGAAGCGCGGCCCGGAGCAGCCGCACCGTCTCCCGCATGCTCTCGTAGGACGACGTGATCAGGCCGGAGATGCCGATGACGTCCGGCCGCCAGGTGAGGGCCCGCTCCACGAATCTCTGGGGCGGCACGTCCACTCCCAGGTCCTCCACCTGGAAGCCGAAACTGCGCAGGGCGATGTGGAGGATCGTTTTGCCGATGTCGTGGATATCGCCGTGGGCGGTGCCGATGAGGACCCGCCCGGAGGCTTCCCCCTTCAGCGTCTCCTGGAGGGCGGGCTGGACGAGTTCCAGCACCTGCCGGAAAATCTCCCCCGCCATAATGAGCGCGGAGAGGTAGAAAATCCCCTGTTCATATTTCTCCCCAACCTGCCGCATGCCTTCCTCGCATGCGGCAAGAATGTCCATCGGGTTGGTCCCGGATTCCAGGGCCTGGTGGACCAGGGAGAGGACGCCGTCCTCGTCCAGATTGGCGACTTTTTCCTTCAGGGTCTCCTGAAACGATGGGTTCACGTTACGCCTCCACATCCGGCCCGATGCGGGTGACCAGCCGAAACCGATCGGCCCGGCAGATGAACCATCCCCATGCGACCGGATGGTTGCTGAAATCGTAGAAGATGTGTTCCAGGCAGAAGGCGGGGGAACCCGGTGGAACGTTCAGCAGATCCGCCTCTTCCTGGGTCAGGGAGACGGCTTCAATGCAGAGGTCGCCCCGGCGCAGCCCCTGTCCCCCGTTGCCCTTGAAGAGCCCCTCCAGGGAGGTGATCTGCAGTTCGTCTTCTACCACCGGACGGTGGGGGTCGTAGATGAGGTATTCCCGATGGTACATGGTTGGGCCATCGGGGCGGGAGACCAGGCGGCGGAGGTAGATGACGCGGGTGCCGGGGGCCACGGAGAGTTTACGGGCCGCCCGTTCGTCGGCGGGGAGGATGGTGGCCTGGAGCAGGCGGACGGTGCGCTCGGCCTCCTCCTCGCCGACTTCCTTCAGGCGGAAAGTTGCCTCCGTGATGGCCAGGCCGCGCACGAAGGTGCCTTTCCCCTGAGCGGTGCTGACGATCCCCCGACTCAGGAGCAGATTGATGGCCCGCCGCACCGTCATCGGGCTGACGCCGAACTGGGCGACCAGTTGGGCCTCAGAGGGCAACTGGTCGCCAGGGCGGTACATCCCCTCAGCGATCTGCATGCTGAGGATGCGGGCCAGTTGCGCGTAGGCCGGTTCGTAGGAATCCCGGTCTATAGCGTACTTTCTCGCCACTTGACAACTTCCCTATATCAGTGTACAATATACGTGCCCGTTGGGCTCCGCTTTTGATTCCCATTATAGCCCAAACCGGGAAACTCGTCAACATGGCTCAGCGTCTCTTCGTCCTTGCCTGTGCGACCGTCATAGAGGAAATGGTCCCTCTGATGCCCGAAGGGGCGGAGTATGAGGTTCTGGATTTCGGTCTCCACGTTCGTCCGGATCAACTCCGTCAGACCCTCCAGCGGCGAATTGATGCGCTGAGGGACCCCTACGACGCAGTTCTGCTCGGCTACGGCCTCTGTTCCCAGGCGGTCATCGGCCTGCAGGCCCGACAGTCCCCTCTGGTGATCCCGCGCGTGGACGATTGCATTGCCATTTTCCTGGGCTCTCGCGAGGCCCATCGGGAGCAGCATGCCCGCGAGCCGGGCACCTACTACCTGACCAAAGGCTGGATTGAGGTGGGCGATACCCCTTTCGCCGAGTATGAGCGCATGCTCCAGCAGTATGGCCAGGAGCGGGCCGACCGCCTGATCCGCGTCATGCTGGCTCACTACACCCGGTTGGCCCTTATCAACACCGGTCAGTATGAACTGGAGAAGTACCGGGAGTATGCCCGCCGGACGGCGGAGCGGTTTGGCCTGCGCTACGAGGAGATTCCGGGGTCCACCGCGCTGATCCGGAAAATGCTCTATGGCCCCTGGACCCCCGACGAGTTCGTCGTTGTGCCTCCGGGCGGAACGGTTCGCTACGAGGATTTCTTCCCGCCCGAGAGGGACGGAGGCGCGTCGCCGCCGCTCCCGGACCGCTTATAATCCGGCTGGCCTCTGGATCTGGACTTTGGATAAACTGAAAGGGCCAGGAAGAGCGCCTTACCCGTACTACATATGTGGGCTTTATCCGTTTGCCAATGCCCATATATGGGTGGCCTGTAGGCCGAAATGGATTTCGGCTTACATCCCGTGGTTTGTCCAAAGTCCAGAAAATAAAACTTGATGGGCCATTGCACCCTGCTTTCCGCATCTTCTCAATCAGGCTGATGGATTTTTGCGGAGAAGGATAGGGAAAGGTGGAGGTTTTTGCGGCCGGGGGGGGGTGGGCCCCGCCGCCCCAACACCCTCTTTTTT
>DAOUBO010000585.1:0-6892 GCA_034432695.1 Anaerolineae bacterium
GTGGCGGGCGGTGGGGCGACATCACCTCCCCCCCCTCACCCGCCAGTCCGATGCAATTTTGTGGGTCTATATACGTTTCGTGTCTGACTACGAGCGAAAGGGAGAGGGGCGTTCCACGCTCGTAGTGGGCAGGGGGTCATTCCTTCTCTGGAGGATGAGCATGCGGATCGTTCTGGACGCGATGGGTTCGGATCGCCGCCCTGTGCCCGATGTCGCCGGAGGCGTGATGGCGGCGCGGGAATGGGGCGACGAGATCATCCTCGTCGGCCCGGAGGACGTAGTGCGGGCGGAACTGGCCAGGCACGATACCCGTGGCCTTTCCATCTCCGTTGTCCACGCCTCCGAAGTCATTGAGATGCACGAGCACACCGACGCGGTGAAGCGCAAGCGGGATGCTTCCATTCGTGTCGGGATGCGGATGGTGCGGGACGGAAAGGCGGATGCGTTCGTCTCTGCGGGGAATACCGCCGCCGTGCTGGCGTCGGCCATCTTTGACCTGGGCCGCATCCGCGGCATCAAGCGTCCCGCCCTGGCGACCATCTACCCCGTCGCTCCCAATCCCGTTCTCCTGCTGGATAACGGCGCCACTGCCGACTGTAAGCCGGAGTACCTGCTCCAGTTTGCCCGGATGGGCGTCGCCTATGTGGAGCGGGTCTGGGGGGTCTCCAATCCGCGGGTTGGACTGGTCTCCAATGGCGAGGAGCCGGATAAGGGGAATATGCTGGTGCGGGACACGTATGTCCTGCTGGCCCAAAGCGGCCTCAACTTCGTGGGGAACGTAGAGCCCAAGGAGGTAACCCGCGGCGTTGCCGACGTCGTGTTGACGGACGGCTTCACGGGCAATGTGATGCTGAAGACGACGGAGGCGATCGCTTCCTTCATTCTCCGCTTCCTGCGCCGGGAGTTGACGGCCGGGGCTTTGAACAAGGTCGCCCTGGTCCTGATGTTGCCGGGGTTGCTGGCGATGTTGCCGGGGCTGGCGCTCCTGATGCCCTCGTTGCGGCGGGTGGCGAAGCGGCTGGACTACGCGGAGTACGGCGGCGCGCTGTTGATGGGGGTGGATGGCATCGTGATCATCGGACACGGCCGTTCCAACGCCAAGGCGGTGAAGAACGCCGTCGGGCAGGCCCGCCGGGCCGTTCTGGGCAACGTTCTGGAGGCGGTGCGCGCGGGGGCGGCGGCTGCAGCCTCCGAAGGAGAGGAAGAGTGAGCCGGCCCCGCGTCGTCGTGACCGGAGTTGGCGCGGTCACCCCGCTGGGGTTGACCGCCGAGGAGACCTGGCAGGGGCTGCTGACGGGCCGCTCCGGCATCGGTCCCATCACCCAGTTTGACGCTTCTCACCTCCCCGTCCGCATCGCGGGGGAGGTGAAGAACTTCAACCCGGACCGGTACATGCCTGCGAAGGAGGCCCGGCGGATTTCCCGCGCGTCCCAACTCGCGGTCGCCGCGGCGCAGGAAGCGCTGGCGATGGCGGGGCTGACGCCGCCCCTGGGAGAGCGGGCCGGGGTCTGCATCGGCACCGGCATCGGAGGGCTGGAGTGGGCTTTCGCCCAGGCCCGCATTCTCTGGGAGCAGGGCTGGGAGCGGGTGAGCCCCTTTGCGATTCCCGCGTCCCTGGCCAATATGCCGGCTCACCACGTCAGCCGGTGGGCCCAGGCGCTGGGGCCGATCCTGGCCGTCATCACCGCCTGCGCGGCCGGAACCCAGGCCGTCGGCGAGGGCGCCGAGATGATCCGGCGCGGAGCGGCCGACGTTGTCCTCGCCGGAGGGGTGGAGGGCTTCATCCACGAGGTAGCTATTGCTGGTTTTATGGCGATGCGGGCCATCTCCACCCGAAACGACGAGCCCCAGCGGGCCAGCCGTCCCTTTGATGCCCGTCGGGACGGCCTGGTGCTGGCGGAGGGAGCGGGCATGCTGGTTCTGGAGCGGCTGGAGCATGCGCTTCGGCGGGGCGCGCCGATCCTGGCGGAGGTGCTGGGGTGGGCATCCTCGTCGGATGGCTTCCACGTGGCCCAGCCGGACCCGGAGGGGGCAGGAGCGGCGCGGGCGATGCGCTGGGCGCTGGCGGATGCCGGGATTCAGCCGGAGGATGTGGACTACATCAACGCCCATGCGACGGCGACGCCGATCAACGACGTGATGGAGACGCGCGCCATTAAGGCGGTCTTCGGCCCCCATGCCTATCGGGTCTCCATCAGCGCGACCAAGTCTATGACGGGGCACGCGATGGGCGGGTCCGGCGCGATAGAAGCCGTTGTCTGCGTCCTGACCCTGCGGGACCAGGTCGTTCACCCGACGATCAACCTGGAGGAGCCGGACCCGGAGTGCGATCTGGATTACGTTCCCGGCCGAGCCCGCCGGGCCGAGGTCCGGATCACCCTTTCCAACTCCTTCGGGTTTGGGGGACAGAACGCCTGTCTGGTGCTGGGGAAGGTGTAGGCCGGGATCGGCGTTATAGGGGGATCCGGTGCGGGAGCCGTCGGCGGAAGACGGCGACGGTATCAAAACCCGCGGCCCGCGCCAGCGCGGCCGCCTCGGCGAAATCGGCCCCCACGTCTTCAGGACGGTGGGCGTCCGACCCCAGGGTGATGAACCGTCCGCCTTCTTCCCGGAACCAGCGCAGGACCTGAAGGGAAGGGCCTGGGCTCCCCATTCCCCGCCTTCGGAAAGAGGTGTTGATTTCCAGTCCTTTGCCCCGCTCGGCCACTATCCGGAGCACCCGCCGGACCTGCGCCTCAAAGGGCTTCAGGTCCAGTTCACCGGATCCGAAGCGGCGGTAGACCGCTCGGCGGATGATGTCCGGATGGGCCAGAACGTCGTAGTCAGCCTCCTCAGCCATACGGGCCAGTTCTTCCAGGTAGAGGGCAATTCCCCCCTCCAGCGTCAGGCCCTGGAAGAACTCCTCCGTCTCCACAGGGCGTTCTCCGACCCAGTGGATGGAGCCCAGGATCACGTCGTATTCGTGGGCTGCCAGGATCTCCCGGAGGTCTTCCCGGAACCGGTGGGGTTCGCCGCATTCTAACCCGATGCGCAGGGTGATGCGGCCGTCCATTTTGGCCTGCCATTCGCGCAGGGCCTGCCATTGCGCTTCGGGGCGGAAGAAGCCATAGCCCCCGTCCAGCGGATTCAGATCCACGTGGTCGGTGACAGCGATCTCCGCTATCCCCCGGGCCATCGCGGCAATGCAGATCTCCTCTACGTGGGAGCGACTGTCAAAGGAGAAATGGGTGTGGATGTGGAAATCGGGTGGAAGGGTGGCCATCGGTCTTCGCTCCTGAATCGGTTTGCTCAAACCAGCAGAGTGAAGTATCATGTCAACCTGTCCGAAGTTCCAGTATTATACCCGCTGGAGAGTAAATGTCCACTTCCAGGCAAAGCCACCCGTTGGATTTCTTTTTCCGTCCTTCTTCCGTCGCCGTGATCGGCGCATCGCGGGACCCGGAGAAACTGGGGTACGCTGTCCTGGCGAACCTGAAGAACGGCGGGTTCCCTGGTGTGCTCTACCCGGTCAACCCGAAGGCCGACGAGATCCTGGGCCTGAAGGCCTACCCGACTGTCCTGGATATTCCCGGGCCGGTGGACCTCGCGGTCATCGTTATCCCCTACCCGTTGGTCCCGGCTGCGCTGGAGCAGTGTGGCCAGAAAGGGGTGCCGGCAGCCGTTGTCATCAGTGCGGGGTTCCGCGAGGCGGGCCGCGAGGGGCTGGAGCGGGAACTGGAACTGGTCCAGATCGCCCGCCGCTACGGGATCCGCCTCATCGGCCCCAACTGTCTGGGCGTCATAGATACCGACACGCCCCTCAATGCCACCTTCGCCGCGGGGATGCCGCCGGGCGGGCCGATCGCCTTTATGTCCCAATCCGGCGCGCTGGGGACGGCGGTTCTGGACATGGCCATGGCCGGGCGGATTGGCTTCTCCCGCTTCGTTAGCCTGGGCAACAAGGCCGACGTCAACGAGGTGGACCTGCTGGAGGCCTGGGAGGACGACCCGGGCTCCAGGGTCATCCTGGCCTACATTGAAGGGCTCCCGGACGGGCAGAAGTTTATGGAGGTGGCCCGGCGGGTTACCCGGAAGAAGCCGGTGGTGGCGGTGAAGTCGGGTGTAACCCGATCCGGCGCTCGGGCCGTCTCCTCCCACACGGGAAGTCTGGCCGGTTCCGAGGCTGCCTACCACGCTGCCTTCCGGCAGGCCGGGGTCATCCGGGCCGAGTCTATGGAGCACCTTTTTGACCTGGCCCTGGCCTTCGCCTACCAGCCCCTGCCGCGGGGCGATCGTATCGCCATTGTCACCAACGCCGGGGGGCCGGGCATCCTGGCCACCGACGCGCTGGAGCACGCGGGGCTCCAGCTGGCCCGCTTCCAGCCCGAGACGATCCGGGCGCTGATGGCCGACCTCCCCAGCGCGGCCTCGGCGGCCAACCCCGTGGATGTCCTGGGGGACGCCCTGGCCGATCGCTACGAGCACGCGCTGCGGCTGGTGTTGGCCGACCCCGGCGTGGACGGCGTCATCGTCATTGTCACTCCCCAGGCAATGACCCAGATTGAGGAAACGGCCCACGTGGTGGGCCGCGTCGCGCGGGAGGCGGATAAGCCCATCCTGGGCTGCTTTATGGGTGAGTCCCGCATTGCCGCGGGCGTGGTGATCCTGCAGCAATACGGTATCCCCAACTATCCTTTCCCGGAGCGGGCTGCGGCCGCGCTGGCCGCGATGGTCCGCTATCGGCAGGAGCGGGGCCGCCCTTTCTATGCGCCGCGCCGGTACAGCGTGGACCGGGACGCGGTGCGGAAAGTGCTGGACGACGCCCGCGCCCAGGGGCGTGTGAGCATCGGCGATGCCGAGGCGCGCGCCATCCTGGAGGCCTACGGGTTCCCCCTACCTCCCTCCCGCCTGGCCGCCACGCCGGATGAGGCCGTCGCCGCCGCCGAGGAGATGGGCTACCCCGTCGTCCTGAAAATCGCCTCGCCGGACATTCTCCATAAGACGGACGTGGGAGGCGTCCGGCTGAACCTCCGCTCGCCCGCCGATGTTCGGGATGCCTTTGATCTGATTGTCTACCGGGCTACCCGCTATGTTCCCGAAGCGCGCATCTGGGGGTGTCAGGTGCAGAAGATGGTGCCGCCGGGCCGGGAGGTGCTCATCGGCATGAGCCGCGACCCCCAGTTCGGGCCGCTGGTGGCCTTCGGCCTGGGCGGCATCTATGTGGAGGCCCTCAGGGACGTCGTCTTCCGCGTTGCACCCTTCGGGCCCGAAGAGGCGGCGGAGATGGTGCAGGAAATCCGCTCCTATCCCCTTCTGGAAGGCATTCGGGGACAGCCCCCGGCGGATATAGAGGCCATTGTGGATGCCCTCTGCCGGGTGAGCCAGATGGTTACCGATTTTCCCGAGATCGCTGAACTGGATATTAACCCGCTGATGGTCTTTGAGAAGGGGAAGGGCGCGATGGCCCTGGATATGCGGCTGATCCTGGGGTGAGTCCGTGATGGATACATCGGCCGGTGCACGTCGGACTTTGGGTTTGCTGACCCTTCTACTGGGCCTCGTCCTCCTGATCGGCACCGGAGTGGGGGTCGGGTTTTGGGTGGTGGATGGGGCGGGCCTGATCGGTGGCCTGGCCTCCAGGACGGGGGCCCTTCAGTTTGCCGGGATCGGAGGTCTGGGGCTGACGCTGAGCCTGACGGCTTTGCTGCTGGGAGGGCGGCTTTTTGCAGGCAGGCCGCTGGGCCCCTTCCGCGCTCGCTATTTCTGGGTATTGCTGGCCCTGTTCCCTCTCCTGTTGATCGGGGGGACACTGGCCGCGCTCTGGGAGAAGACCCCTGGCTTCCTGCTTGGGGCCGTTCATCTGGCGACGCTGCTGGCTCTCCCGGCTCTGATCCTGGGTGCGCTGGGGCGTTCCCTTGGCCGGTATACCGTTTCCTGGCAGGATGTTCTGGGAGGGCTCCTGAGCGGGGCTACCTTCGGCGCGGGCGTGGCGGTTCTGCTGGAGATGGGGGTGATGGTTTCCCTGGCCCTTCTTCTGCTTGTGGCGGGTCAGATCCCCCGTGAATGGATGACGGGCTCTCCCTTCTCCTTTCAGACCCCGGAGGATGCGATGGCCCTGGTGGCGTCCATCCCGCCGGCTGTGATTCTGGTTGGCGCGGTTTTTCTCGTCCTCCTGACCCCGTTGGTAGAGGAAGTGACCAAAACCATGGTTGTGGGGATCGGGAGCCTCTGGCTTCGTCCCACTCCTCTTCGCGCGTTTTTCCTGGGGGCTGCTTCAGGGGCGGGCTTTGCGCTGGCGGAGAACTTTCTGAACGGCGGCTTCCTCGGCTCCTTCTGGGGAGGCGGGGTCCTGGCCCGGCTCGCGGCGACGGTGATGCATGTCGCCACCGGTGCGCTGATGGGCTGGGGGTGGGGGCAGTGGGGGACGGAGCGGAAATACCTGCGGCTTCCGCTGGCTTTTCTGGGCGCCGCGGGGCTGCACGGGCTCTGGAACGGCACGGCTGCCGTTTTGCTGGGCGTGGTGTACGTTTTCTTTCGGACGATGGAGCCTTCTCAGCCCCGCGCCCTCTTGAACCTGTTTCTGCTGATGTTCCTGGCCCTTCTCGCTGTGGCCTTTCAGGCTCTCCTGTTCCTGGGCGTCTCCGTTGCGCTCTTTGCTGCGGCGCGCCGGTTGCGGCGTCTGGGCGGGTAGGTCGGATTGTCAATCCGACCTACTGCCCTGCGGATGTAAGTCGGATTGTCAATCCGACCTATTGCCCTGCGGATGTAAGTCGGATTGGCGATCCGACCTGCTGCCCTGCGGGTGTAAGTCGGATTGGCAATCCGACCTACTGGCCCATCCCGTTTCGATTTTGGGGGGAGAACTGACCATATGCAGGGCATGTAGACCCACAAACTTGCGGTTGACCGACCA
>DAOUBO010000586.1:0-2618 GCA_034432695.1 Anaerolineae bacterium
AAACGGCCTGCTGGACGTCTCCGAGATCGTCCGCCGCATTGAGGCGGAGGAGTTCGGCGTCGTCATCTTCCGGGCCCAGTTCTACCCGCCGCCGGTCCTGGAGGCCATCGGGCAACACTACCGGCCTGTGGAACACATCTGTATGAACGGTTTTTACTATCACATCCTGTTGCCCAAACGGTTACTGGAGCCGTAGAGATGCTCGTTGAGCGCGAGGGTAACGGGCCTGCGGAACCGATGTTCCGCACCATGGCGTGTGGGAGCGCGTCCCTGCCGGGTAACCCCGACGGCATGCCCACCTGCCTCCACGTTGCCCTCGCTCTCGTCCCCTGTTCCTGCTGGGATAGGCTCTGCGTCATTCTCCGGGGAATCGCCTGAGGAGGGGAGCAGATGCTGGAGGAGCGGCCCTGTATTCTGGTTGTGGAAGACCACGATCCGATCCGGGAGGCTATCCGGATGATCTTGGAGGACGAAGGCTTCCGGGTCCTCGCCGCGCCCGACGGCGTGGATGCCCTCCGGATGATGGAAAAGACCCGTCCAGACCTGATCATCGCCGACATCATGATGCCCCGGATGGACGGGCTGACCTTCTACCGGGCGGTGCGGGAGCGCCCGGAATGGCTGGCCATCCCCTTCATCTTTCTGACCGCGCTGGGCACAAAGGAGGACATCCTCCGGGGAAAGGAGATGGGAGCGGAGGAGTACCTGGTCAAGCCCTTTGACCCCCAGGACCTGGTCCGCATCGTCCGGGCCCGTCTGCGCCGGGCGCGGGAGGTTGAGCAGGCCCGCACGGCGGAACTGGACCGGTTAAAACAGCAGATCGTTGCCGTCCTCAGCCACGAACTGCGCACCCCCCTGACCTACATCATCGGCTACACGGACCTGGCTCTGGAGGACCTGAGCGCCCTTTCCCCCGGCATGCTGCAGGAGGCCTTGAGCGGGATCAAACGGGGGGCCGACCGGCTGGCCCGGCTGGTCAACGACCTGCTTCTCCTGATCCTGCTGGATAGCGGCCAGGCCGCTGAGGAGGTCCGCCTCCTCTCCGAAGTCCGAACCGACCTGAGAGATATCATCCAGGCCGTCGTGGACCGCTACCGCCCCCAGGCCCACAGCGCGGGCCTCGTGCTGGAATGCGTGGTCCCCACGTCTCTGCCGCCCGTGCGGATCTGTGAGATGCTTTTCCAGGACGCCCTGGGCCGGCTGGTGGACAATGGCATTAAGTTCACCCGGGGCAAAGGCAGCCAGGTCCGGGTAGAGGCCTCGTCGGCTGGCGACCGGGTGCAGATTTCGGTGATAGACGACGGGATCGGCATCCCGGAGGTGGAACTCCCCCACCTCTTTGAGCGCTTTCGTCAGATCAACCGGGAGAGACAGGAACAGCAGGGAATGGGTCTCGGCCTTGCCATCGCGCGGGAACTGATCCGGCTCCACGGTGGAGACATCACCGTCCGGAGCCGATTCGGCGAGGGGAGCACCTTCACCATCTGGCTGCCGGTGGCCCGCCCTGAGACCTGAACCCTGGAGAACTGGATAGGACGCAATGTTCCAGGAACGAGTTTCCACCGACATCTTTTTGTTCACCAGCGACCTCTACGCTCAGGTGACCGCCGGCCTCATCCTCACGCCGGAGGGGGCTGTCCTGATAGACACCCTCCCGTTCCCGATGGAGACAGAGGAGATTCTCCGTTTCCTGGCCCGGCGTAACGGGATAGAGGTCCGCTACATCCTCTTCACCCACTACCACGCCGACCACATCTACGGCGCCTGCCTTTTCCCCGGCGTCCCGATCCTGGCCCACGCCCGCTGTCGGGAACATCTCCTGGCCCGGGGAGAAGAGGGGCTGGCCGCTGCCCGGGCTGAGGTCCCCGACCTCCTGGAGTCCGTCGTCCTGCGTCTGCCCGACATCACGCTGGACGAGGGGGAACTTTTCCTGAAACTGGGTGGGAAGACCCTGCGCATCTTCTGGGCACCGGGCCACTCCGACGACGGCATCGCCGTTTTTGTGGAGGAAGACCAGATCCTCTTCGCCGGGGACGCGATGACCCCTGTCCCGACCGTGATAGACGGCGACCCCGTCGCGCTTCGGGCGACCCTCCGCCGCTTCCAGGAACTGGAGCCGGACACCATCGTTCGGGGGCACGGAGAGGTCATCCTGCGGGGCGAGGTTCAGGAGTCGTTGCAGAGGGCTATCCATTACCTGGACCTGCTCCAGGAGATCGTCGCGGAGGCCGCTGCGACCCCTGATCCACGCCGCCGGGAAGCCCTTCTCCGCACCGACATAGAAAAATGCGGCATCTCGCGGGTGGCGCTGGGCGGGGAGTCGCACCGCCTCCACGCGGCGAACCTCCGCTCCCTCTACAACCGCCTTCTGCAGACCGGTGCGGGGGCCGCGTCCCCTCGCTCCAGAAGTCGCCGGAGATAGCCAATGCCCCGATCGCGCCGACTTCTCTCTGGCCTTCTCCTCCTGACGCTGGGAGCCGCCCTCCTGGCCCTGCTCTCCTGCGGCTCGCCTAACCGCTGGGAAGTGACCCCCACGCCGACCCGGACGCCGCGGCCCACCGCGACGTCCACCCCCCGCCCGACGCCCACCCCGGCCTGGTCGGTGACTGTCGGGGGGC
>DAOUBO010000587.1:0-5267 GCA_034432695.1 Anaerolineae bacterium
GCTGGTATCTCCCGGCCAGGCCGTCCAGCCGGCTTAATTTTTCAAGGCGCAAAAAGTGTAAACCAATTTCGGGCGGAAAATGAACCATCCCTTGCGGAACATTCCCGAATGCATACCCTTTTTGCATCGGAATTTGGGCAAGCGGAATCTCGGCTTCAGGGAACGTTCAGGATGTTCTTCCGAATCGGGAAAGAAGAACAAGGAGCGCGTAGAGGGGGAGCACCCGCTGGCGCCGCCAGCGCCAGGGCTGGCGAAGGAGTCGGTAGAGCCATTCCAACCCCATACGGCGCATCCACCGGGGAGCCCGGGGAACAACGCCTGCCAGGTAGTCCAGCGCTCCCCCCACGCCGATCCCCACCCTCGCACCCGTGCGGGGGAGATTACGGGCGATCCAGAGGTCCTGCGCCGGAGCCCCGTAGGCTACAAAGAGGATATGGGCGCGGGACTCCCGAATACGCCAGGCGATCGCCTCTTCCTCCTCCGGAGCGGGACTCCCGGCGTAGGTTCCGCCGACGGTCAGGCCAGGGAAGCGGGCAGCCAGATTGGCCGCGGCTTTCTCCGCCACCCCGGGAGCCGCGCCCAGGAAGAAGAGCCCCCACCCTTCTCGCGCTGCGCGCGCCGCCAGCGCTTCCACCAGGTCCACCCCGGCCACCCGTTCCCGCAGAGGATAACCCAGGTAGCGCGCGGCCAGGGTAATGCCAACTCCGTCTGGGAGACAGAGGTCGGCCCGCTCCAGAACGGCGCGGAAGGCGGGGTGTCGCCGGGCAGTCATTATGAACTCCGGGTTGACCGTGGCAATCTGGTGGTGGCCCCCCTCGGCGATCCACCGCGCCGCCCAACCCACCGCCTCGGCCAGGGTCACATCGTGGATGGGGATCCCCAGAATCCGCAGCGCGGGGGGAATGGACATCGGGCTACCTCCGGAGAAGGTCCTCCATCACGCGCAGCACAACCCGCGCGCAGGAGTCCCAGGAGAAGCGGCGCAGATTGACAAACCCCCGCGCGACCAGCCTCTCGCGCAGGGCCGCGTCGCCCTCCACCCGCGCCATCGCATCGGCCAGGGCTCCGACGTCCTCCGGCGGAACCAGCAGAGCGCCGTCCCCTGCGACCTCCGGAAGGGACGACGTGCTGGAGCAGATGACGGGGCACCCGCATGCCTGGGCCTCCAGCACGGGCAGGCCGAACCCCTCGTAAAGGGAGGGGAAGACAAACGCCCTCGCGCCGCTGAGCAGGGCGGCCCGGTCCTCGGACCGAATGTAGCCCGGAAAGAGGACCCTCCCTTCCAGCCCCAGCCGCCGGACAAGGGCGAAAAGGTCTTCGTAGAGCCACCCGGGCCGTCCGGCGAGGACCAGGGCCGCGCGGGTTCGCAGTTGCCCGAAGGCCCGGATGAGCCGGTGGAGGTTCTTGCGGGGCTGGAGGGTGCCCAGGTAGAGGAAATAGTCCTCAGGGATGCTGTAGCGGGCCCGCACAGCGGCAAGCATTTCCGGATCCTGAACCGGGTGGAGGGTCTCGTCGTAGCCAGGGTAAGCGACGGTAACGCGGTCGGGGGGAACCCGGTAGACACGGACCAGGTCGGCGCGGGTGGCCTCGGAATCCGCCAGGATGTGGGTGGCTACCCGCGCGTTCCACCGGGTGGAAAGGTCCAGATACATCCGCTGGAGGAAGGGGTGAGCCTGAGGGAAATACCGGTATCCCAGGTCGTGGATGGTCACCATCGTCCGCCGGGGGCGGATAAGCGGAAGGACATGGGCGGGAACGAACAGCAGGTCCGGCGGGCGGTAGGCCATCTCCGCCGACAGCCGAATATGCGTCCAGAGACGGGGGAAGGGGATGACCCGGACCTCGGCCCCTTCCAGAGGCCAGCCTTCGGGAGAAGTCCGAAAGTAGAGGCGGAATCGGCCGGGCGGGGAGAGGCGCAACAGAGCCTGGATCAGTTGGCGGGAGTAGGTCTCGGTTCCCGTGGGGTGGGGGGAAACGGCGCGGCTGGCGTCTATACCGATGACCACCGTCTCACTTTGTCTGCTTCTTCCCAAGGGCTCCCCGCACAAAGAGGATCAGGCCGGCCAGAATCAGCAGGACGGGCCAGAGCCGTTGAACCTCGGCCGAGATTCTGGGCCCCAGGAGACGGAGGTTGACGGCCAGATAAACCCCACCGAAAGCCAGGCTCCCCACCGCCAGGACGAGCATGCCCCATTCCCGCACTCCCTCGGCCAGCCAGAGGGTCAGGAAGGCGAGGCCCGCGATGAGCACAAAAGCCGGCCACCAGGTCAGCAGGACGGCGTAGTTCTGGTCGGTCAAGGAGATGAGGAATAAGAACAACCCGCTCAGGGTCAGGAAGACGCCCCAGAAGAGCCGGAGATGCTCACCCTCCCGCTGGTGGAAGTAACTGGCCAGCAGGGTGATCCCGCCCGCGACGGGGAGAACCGGCCACAACTGGTCCAGCGAGGGAGCCTGGGGGATCAACTCCACCAGCAGGGCGTACGTGCCGGTCAAGATCAGGAGCAGGGCCAGAAGAAGAACGCCTCTGTGCATAGGTGTAGAATGGACCGCCCGCCTTCTCAGCCCGTTCGGCGCAACCAGCGGGGAGCAGAGCGTCCCTCCGGGGCAGAGGACGGCTTCGCTCCACCCACAGAGAGAGCGCCAGAAGTCTGCGTTTACTACTTCTGTTCTTCTGTGGCCCGGATTTTCTCCACACGCCGGGCATGGCGGCCGCCTGCGAAGCGGCTCTCCAGGAAAGCCCGAACGATCTCCACCGCCAGGCCCGGCCCCACGACCCGCCCCCCCAGACACAGGATATTTGCGTCGTTGTGCTCACGGGCCATCCGGGCCATATAGCAATCGGTGGCGACGGCGGCGCGGATCCCCCGAACCTTGTTGGCGGCTATACTCATCCCAATCCCGGTGCCGCAGATGAGAACTCCCAGGTCCGCCGCTCCCGTCGCCACCGCCTGGGCCACCCTGAGGGCGTAATCCGGGTAATCCACGGACTCGTCCCCATATGTGCCCATATCTTCTACAGAATACCCCGCCTCTCTGAGGAAGGAGAGGATGATTTCTTTCAGCCCACGCCCGGCGTGGTCGGCGCCGATGGCAATCCGCTGCATTTTGAACCGCTAATACATTTCCGGCAACAGCCCGTTTACTTCTTCTGTCGCCGTTGCCACCGGGTCTTCTTGAGCAGTTTGCGATGCTTGTGCTTGGCCATCTTCTTCTTTCGCCACTTCTTATCGGACGGCATACCTGGTCCACCTCCAGGGAAAAGATTGAACTGGACTTTGGACAAACTAAAAAGGCCAGGGAGAGCGCCTTCCCCAGGCTACATATGTGGGCTTTATCCATTTGCCGATGCCCATATATAGGGATGGCCCGTAGGCCGAAATGAATTTCGGCTTACATCCATATGGGTGGCCTGTAGGCTGAAATGAATTTCGGCTTACATCCCGGCGGTTTATCCAAAGTCCAGGATTGAAGCCAAAGCAGATTATAGCCGAAAAATCGGGGCGCGCAAGTCATTGGTCTCTATGAGCATCCGACGCGGCAGGGCCCCCCTGCCGGTCAGGGTCGGTTCCCCTCCGGCAGGGGCCACAGGTCGCCATACAGAGCCTGCGGCTCAGAAAGGTGACCGTCACCTCCCAGGTGACGGCTACCTGGAGAAACCTTGCTCTTACTGATACACCATCCGCCCCTCCACCTGACTCTGGAGGTTCTGGTGGCTCCGCAGGTACTCCTCCAGCACATCCCGCCCGGATGTGCTGACCACTTTGGGCGGGGCCAGGGTGCTCAACTCCTCCGCCGTCAGCCCGATGTTTGGGCCGGAGTTGGTGTAGTGGTATCCCTGGAGGAGCAGGGTGTAGCGCCCTTCGTCGGCCACGGGGACACCCCGAACCGTGAGCGACTCCAGCCGCCGCTCCCCGTTGTTGTAGACGGCGCGCACCTCGCGGTTGACCTGGTAGCACTCCCCCTCGCCGGTCCGGTTCTCCGGCCGCATGATGTGGGCAAAGACGCGCCGGAGCTGGGCACCAGTGACCGTGCACCGGTAGAGCACGTCGTCGTAGGGGAAGGTAGCATAAAGTTCTCCCAGCGTTACCGTCGGGCCCAGGGATTTGCTCCGGATGGAGCCGCTGCCCACCAGGACCACGTCCGCGCCGGACCGTTCGGCGAAGATGTCAGCGAAGAGGTTGCCCAGCGCGGTCTCCTCTTCCCGCCGGGGGTGGGTCAGCGCCTGCGCGAACCGGCAGATGAGCGTGCCGTATTTGCGGTCCACCGTCTCCTTGTAGGACTCAATGAACCGCTGGAGTTCGGGGTCCGGTTCGGCGAGGCGGTCGTCCACCGGGATGAGTTGCCACCGCCACTCCACGATGGCATTGGTGTCGTCGTCCACCACGATGTCAAAGCGGCCGATCTGGTCGGTGCCGACACCGGCCTGGGCGATGAGGATGCCGTTGACCACCGCCGGCTGCTCCAGAATCGTGTGCGAGTGCCCGCCGATGATGAGGTCCACCCCCCATGCGGGGTCCAGCATCGCCGCCAGTTCCCGGTCGGACTCAAAGCCGATGTGGGTGAGGAGGACCGTCAGGTCTATGTCCTCGTCCTTGTAGGCGTTGCAGATGCGCCCCACCTCGGTCGCCGCGTCCTCCAGCGTGATGAACGTCCCGATGTCCCGGTCTCGCTGGAGCGATTGGAGCACCGTCTCGGTGATGATGCCGATGAACAGGATGTCAAAGCCGGCCACGTTGAGGACGATGTAGGGCCGCATCAGGCGCTTGTGGTACTTTTTGATGTAGAGGTTGGCGTTGACGATGGGGAAGTTGGCCATCTTCTCCAGGAACAGGAGGTGGGGGAGGCCGTAGTCCAGTTCGTGGTTGCCCAGCGTGACCACGTCGGGGGCCAGATAGTTCATCAGTTCAATGGTGGAGATGCCCCTGAACTCCGCGTCTATCAGGGAGCCCTGGACCATGTCGCCGGCGATGACGTAGAGGACGTTCTTCTCCTCCCGGCGCACCCGGTTGAGGTAACCGGAGAGGAGGGAGAGTCCGCCGATGAGCCGGCCCTCCTGGCCGCTCATCTCGGCCAGGAAGTCGCCGTGCATATCGTTGGAGTGAAGGATAACGAAAGATCTGGTACGCATTTTACTCCTTTTGCCGCCGCGCGATCGCGGCGACGATCTCCACGAAAGCCGCCGGGTCTCTCCCCCGGCGCGTCGCCCCCAGGCCGTCCACGTCGGGATCGGCCAGCAATGCCATCGCGTGCTCCGGCGTCACGCTCCC
>DAOUBO010000588.1:0-2377 GCA_034432695.1 Anaerolineae bacterium
CCCCCCCCTCCCCGGCGGTGGCCCGCCCCAGCCCCGCGCGCCGTGCCCGAAGGAGCAGGACCCCTGTCCCCCCGAGCAGGACCGCTCCGGCAACCAGGGTCGCCCACAGGTACTGCTCCACGTAGGTGGAGATGCCCAGGGTCAGCAGAACCCCGTCCAGCAGGAAGACAAATCCGGGCGACACCGGCTGCTGCACCACCGACCAGGAGCGCATGCGGGGGATCGCCAGGGCCAGCCAGGGCGCCCAGAGGGCCAGCGCGGCGGCCTGGGCCAGCAGCCACCGCCGCCACAGCGCCCATCGGTCCCTCCGCCCCAGGCCAACGAGCAGGACGTACAGGTTCTGGATGGCCAGCAACAGCGCGGAGAAGTAGAGGGTGTAGAGCGCGGCGACGGTCGCGCCCACCCATGCCAGGTAGGTCGGATTGGCAATCCGAGTCGGATTGGCAATCCGACCTACTTGAGTCGGATTGGCAATCCGACCTACCTGAGTCGGATTGGCAATCCGACCTACTTGAGAGAACCGCAGCAGGAAATAGAACGATAGGGTTGCTCCCAGCGCGGCCAGGGCGTACATCCGCATCTCCTGCGACCACCAGACGTGGAAGCGGGAGAGCGCCAGCAGCCAGAGCGCGGCCGCGCCGACGGCCCGTCCCCCCAGACGGCGGCCCAGCGGGGCCATCGCGGCGACGGTGGGCATCGCCACCATCACCGTCAGATAGCGGGCGGCGAACTCGCTCTCCCCGGCCAGCCGCACCCAGGGCCAGAGCAGCCAGAAGTAGAGGGGCGGATGGACGTCCCCCGCCGTCCGGAGCTTCTTCTCCGCGAACCTGTGGCGGACGGCCCAAATCGCCGGCCCCTCGTCCCACCAGACGTTCTGGGCGCCCAGGCGGTAGACCCGGAGGGCGAAGGCGGCCAGCAGCCCGACTACCAGGAGCCAGGTGTGGCGTTTCACCTCACGCTTCACGCTTCACGCCTCCCGTTTCACGCCTCACGCCTCACGCTTCACGCGGAAAACGAATCCGCGTCAATCTGCGTTCATCCGCGTCCAACCGATTCTGTCCCCCGTTTTGCGCCCCCGCCATTCTGGCCTATAATCCCCATTGCCCCGTGAATCCATCCCAGGAGGTCAGGTATGCTGCGGCCTTTTGACCCCACGTTGCCCCTCCCGCCCCAGGAGGCGGGATGGGACGAAAACCTGCGTTTTGCCTACACCGAAGTGGACGCCTTCTGGTTGACCCGCTGGACCCCGGAAACGGGCTGGGAGCCGGGCCGTCTCTACGAACACCGGGGCGCCACGCTGGAGCTTTCCCCCGGCGCGAACGTCCTCTATTACGGTCAGGGCGTCTTTGAAGGGCTGAAGGCTTTCCGGACCCGGGCCGGGAAACTTGTGCTCTTCCGTCCGATGGACAACGCCCGTCGTCTGCGGGCCTCGGCGGCCCGGCTGGCGATGGAGCCGCCGCCGGTGGACCTTTTTCTGGAGGCCGTGACGGCCGTGGTCCGGGCCAACGCTCGCTGGGTGCCCGCGCCGGAGAAGGGCAGGTTTTACCTGCGCCCGGTGCTCATCGGGACGGAGCCCGTCCTGGGCGTGCGGCCGTCGCAGGAATACCTCTTCTACATCTTCGGCTGTCCCGTCGGGCCGTATATGGGCGGGAACCGGCTGATCGTCCTCTCCGGCGTTCATCGCTCCGCCCCCTATGGCACCGGAAGCGCGAAGGCGGCGGGCAACTACGCCGGATGTCTCCGGCCCCAGAAAATCGCGCGGGAGATGGGCTATATGGACGTCCTCTACCTGGACGCGCGGGAGGATCGGTACATTGAAGAGTTGACCGGCGCCAACTTCTTCGCGGTTTTAAAGGACGGCACGCTGGTTACCCCCGCGCTGGGCTCCATCCTGCCCGGCATCACCCGGGATTCCGTCCTCACCATCGCCCGCGAGGTCTTCGGCTGGGTCGCCGTGGAGCGGAAACTGGCGATAGACGAGGTGCTGAGCGACGCCGCCGAGGCCTTCTACGTGGGCACCGCGGCGGTTCTCTCCCCGGTGACGGTCATCCACTACCGGGGGGTTGACCATCCGATCGGCGACGGCAACCCCGGCCCGCGCGCCCGGACCCTTCGCCAGGCCCTGGTGGAGATTCAACTGCAGGAGCGGCCCGACCCGTGGGGCTGGGTGGTGGAGGTGGCCTGAAACAAAAACTCCCGTCCCCGAAGGGACGGGAGTTTTTTCTCCCGCGGTACCACCCTTCTTGCCCCACAGGAACGGGGCCCCTCTGTCGGCGACCCACGATCGCCGCGTCCCGATAACGGGGGACGACTCCGGCCGAGTCTACTGGATGCCCCCAGGCTCCCGCCCTCGGGGCAATCTTCTGGCCGTGGGCCC
>DAOUBO010000589.1:0-9936 GCA_034432695.1 Anaerolineae bacterium
TCCGCCGCTCCAGGGAGAGGTAAATCTGGGTCTCCGGGATGCCCTTGCCCAGGAGTTCAATCAGGACGAAGCGGTACATGATCGGCGGGCCGCAGGTCACGGCGACGGTGTTGCGGGGGTCCACGGTGATTTTCGGGAACAGCGTGGTGATGACACCAATGTTCCCGGTCCAGGTCTCATCCCCCCGGTCCACGGTGACGTGGAATTCCACATCGTCGCGGGCGGCCCACTCTTCCAGTTCGTCCCGGAAGAGGAGTTCCGCCGGGCGCTTGGCGCCGTAGAGGATGATCACCCGGCCGAAGGAACCCCGCTCGTCCAGGACCTGGTTGATCAGTGAGCGCAGGGGGGCCAGTCCCAGGCCGCCGGGGGCAAAGAGGATGTCCTTCCCCCGCATCTGCTCAATGGGGAAACCGTGACCAAAAGGGCCCCGGATCCCCACCACGTCGCCGGGCTTCATCCGGTGCAGGGCCCCGGTCACGTCGCCCATCCGGCGGACGCAGAGTTCAAAATGGCCGTTGGACCGGCTGGGGGATGAGCAAACGGAAATAGGCGCCTCCCCAACACCGGGGATAGAGAGCATCACGAACTGGCCCGGCTGATGGCCGAGGCTTCCTCCGTCCGGAAACTCCACCACGAAGAGTTTCTCCAGTTCCGTCATCGGACGGACGTCGGCCAGGCGGGCCATTCTGGGGGCATAAATGGACTCCGTCATCGGACTACCTCCTGTGCTGAGAGGCGTGGATGGCGTTAAAGGTGTCCACGATGTTGATGTGGGTCAGGCAGGCGCGGATGCAGCGGCCGCAGCCCACGCAGCCCATTTCGCCGAAGCGCTCGTAGAGCCACTTCCCCTTGCGGAACATGCGGTGGCGCTGGCGGGCGGCGCGCGCCTCCCGGAAGTTCTCCCCGCTGGCGACCCGGGCGAACTCGTCCAACTGGCAGGAGTCCCACCGCCGCAGGCGGACCGCTTCCGTCAGGCTCAGGTCGGGGGAGTCAATGACGTTGAAGCAGTAGCAGGTGGGGCAGACGTTGGTGCAGGAGCCGCAGGAGAGGCAGCGGTCGCCCAGTTCGGCCCAGATGGGGTGGTCGTAGGCAGTGGCCAGCAGGGAGGGGAGTTCGGCGGCGTCAAAGTTGAGCCGGTGCGGAAAGCGAGGCCACTTGGCGCTCATCACCTCGTTGAGCCGCCGGACGTCGGCGTCGGTGGCAGGGCGGACCTGAGCGTACTTCGCCAGCAGGGCCTCCCCGGCCTCCGTCCCCACGTAGACGCCGTAGGCGTCCCCCAGGTCAATCAGGTGCAGGTCGTAGCCGGAGTCCGCCGTCCAGGTGCCCATGCTCTTGCAGAAGGAATGCTCGTCGCAGGGCTGCAGACACTCCATACTGACGATGAGCGTCTGCTGGCGGCGCTCCAGGTAGTGGGCGTCCGGAAAGTCGGCGGAGAAGGCCCGGTCCAGGAGCGCCAGGGCGTGCAGGTCGCAGGTGTGCATGCCGAAGATGACCGTCGGCTCAGCCTCTATCACCGGCTCCACGCTGAACCCGTCGCCCAGGCGGAAGACGGCGACCCGCTCCTGGGGGGGCTGCAGGGCCACTTTGGGGGAGAGGATGGAGATGTTGTAGTCCAGGCGCATCTCGGCGGGGTCGTGGAGGGGCTCAAAGGCGAACTGCGGCCCCTTCGCCTTCGGCCCCCAGACGCGGTAATCCGCCATCAGCGCGCGGACCATGTCCGGAACCTGTTCTTTGGGCAAGACGCGGAGACGCATGCAGGTACCTCCTTGAAGATGTGGGAAGCGAGAGAAAGGATTTTCCTTGCGGTGGCGGAGCCACTGCAAGGAAAATCATACCCCTTTTTGCGCGACGAAGACCAGACTACACCCGGGCAGGGCCAGCGGGATGCGCTTCTCGGCCCAGGCCAGAGCCCCGAAGAGGTAGCGCACTACCCGGGGGACTTCCCGCCGGTGGAGCAGAGGGCTGGGGATCAGGTTGGTCAGCGAATGGACGGTCCAGGTTTTCCGCACGTTCAGCCCCAGCCGTTGCAGGTCCCGCTGAAGCGCCCGGCGGGTGAAAAGGGTCAGCCTCAGGTGGACGTTCTCAAACGGATACTCTATGGCGACCGGAGCGGAGAAAGGCGGACGGCACAGGACCAGCGCCCGCTTTCCGGGCATCCCGTACCAGCGACCGCCCACAAGGGCATCGGCGAGGGTCCAGACCAGGTCCCCGTTCCAGCGCCCCTCAGCCTCCAGGAACAGCGTGCCGCCCGGCTTCAGCACCCGGGCCATCTCCGCCAGAACCCGGTGGTACTCCGGGACCAGGCTGAGGATGCTCCCGCAGCAGTTCACGTGGTCAAAGATCGCATCCGGGAACGGAAGATATTGGGCGTCCGCCACGAAAAAGGTGAGGGCGAAGGATGCCCTCGGCTCCGTACCGCCCAGGCTCTCCTGAATCCACCGGTTATAAGGACGGACAAAAGGGAAAGACGGCGGGAAGGTGAGAAGGCTCACCTGCTCGGCCGGAAACCGGGTCGCTTTTTCCCGCGCGATGCGAACCATATGGGGAGATGCATCTATCCCGACCACGCGGGCCCCGAAGGCGGCGTACAGGAACGACTGAAACCCCGTCCCACACCCCACATCCAGGACCGTTCGCGGCGCGCGGGGGCGGATAATGTTTTGAACGATCAGGGTGTGTAGCCGGGAAAACAGCCACGCGTACCAGGGAAATTCCCGAATCTCGTCGTACTCGTCCGCCATCCCGTCAAAGATGGCGACGGCCCCGGCCAATGGCGGCTCTGCGTTCTCCCCCTTCACGCGATAGGCCCCCTGCTATCGGAAAAGTGCCTGGCAGTCCCAGCGCCGTTATTCTACCATGCCCACCGGAACGGTCAAGTACCCACATCTGATCCGACCCTGGCTCTGGCTACCTGACACTTCCCGTGGGAAAGGCCCCGGCGGAGGCCAAAGGCCGCTATACAGGGCGATTGATCTTGCCGAACCCGTCGTCGGGCACCGCGCACAGCGCGAAATGCAAGATAAATCTTGCGCTACGCGGCGTGGGGAGTGTCCGGCAGCCAGACCCTTGCTCAATTTACCACATCCGATACACCGGAACAAGTGATAACCGTCCGTTCGGGCCGGTTATTTCTGACAGGCTTTACAAAAATGAGCGCTCCGTCCGTTGACGGATATGCGAAGAATCTCGCCGCCACACCGGGGGCAGGTTTGACCCGTCCGCCCGTAGACGGCCAGGCGAGGGGCAAAACCCCCTGGACGGCCGTCCAGGCGGACGTAACGCTCGTCGGGGAGCGTGGTGCCACCGCTGGCGATCGCCCGCTCCAAGACGCTCCGGAGAGCCCGATGGAGCCCCACGATCTCTTCGGGGGTCAGGGTGTCGGCCCGACGCAGGGGATGAAGCCCCGCTTCCCAGAGGACCTCGTCGGCGTAGATGTTCCCCAGGCCGGCGAGAAAGCGCTGGTCCATCAACAGAGGCTTGAGCCGGGTCCGTCGGCCCTGTAGCATCGCCGCCAGACGCTGCGGGGTGAGGGACGGGTCCAGCGGCTCCGGCCCCAGGCCGCGCAACCTTGCCTCCGGAAAAAGGGTCAGAACGGCCCGCCCGAACTTGCGGGGGTCGGAGAATTCCAGCCGCCGCCCGTCGTCCAGGCAGAAGGCCAACCGAAGGTACGGGTCCGCCGGAGCGTCGGCCTGTCGCACGGACAGCCTGCCGCTCATCCGCAGGTGCAGGAGCAGCCAGTCGCCCCCTTCCAGCCCCAGCAGCAGCCATTTCCCCCGACGGCGGACCTCCAGAATCCGCCGGCCCCACAGCCGCCGGGCGAAGGTCTCCGGGTCGGGCTCCGCCACCGTCCGCGCCCAGCGGATATCCACCCCGGTGATTCTCCGCTCCGTCAGGACCGGCCGCAGTTCCCGAACAAGGGTCTCCACTTCGGGGAGTTCGGGCACTCTCTCCCCCTGATCCCGCCCGATGGTGCCCGTCGTCCTACCACCGATGCCCCAGCAGGGCTTGCAGGTCTGCCAGGGCGGTCCCGGCGTCGGTGAAGACGATGGTGTGCATGCCCACCAGGCGTGCGGCGTCGGTGTTGCGGATGTGGTCGTCTATGAAGACGGCCTCCTCCGGGCACACCCCCAGCCGGTCCAGCGTCAGCCAATAGATGGCGGGGTCGGGTTTGGCCAGCCCGACCTCGGCGGAGTTCACGTAGAGATCAAACTCCGCGCGGGGATCAAACCCGTAGCGCCGGCGCAGGACGTCGGCGTGCTCCGGGAAGGCGTTGGTCAGCAGGGCCACCCGGTAGCGGCCCCGGAGGGCCCGGATGGCCGCGACGACGTGGGGGTTCAGGGAGTCCTCGGCGAAGTATTCCCGGTAGAACGCCCGGAGGGCCTCCCGGCTCATCCCCAGCGTCCGGGCGACGTGGGCATCGTATTCCTCGCGGGAGAGAGCGCCGATCTCCAGGAGTTTCCATTTTTCCCCCCACAGGGCCTGGCTGAGAGCCCCTTCGGGAAGGCCGAGGCGGGCTTCCCACTCCGGTGTCCGTCTCAGGAAGTCCAGGGACGAAAGGACGCCCCCCCAATCAAAGATGACCGCGCGGAGGCCAGGCACCGGCTCTATCCGGGGCGGCTGGAGGGGGACGCCGGCCGAGATGAGGGCCCGGCGCAGGTGGAGCGCGCCGCGGAAATGAACCCCCACCATCCCCAACGACCGCGCGGCCTCCACGTTGGGCCGCCAGTCGTCCACGAAGGCCGCCTCCTCCGGCGCAAGACCCAGCCGCTCCAGGATCAGACGGTAAACGGCGAGGTCCGGCTTCATCCGGCCCTCTTCGGCAGAGATGACGACGGCATCAAAGAGGTCCAGAAGCCCATACTCCGCCAGCGAGCGGCGGAGGCTGCCGGGGAAGTTGCTGAGCAGGCCCGTCCGCAGGCCCAGCGCGCGGGCCTCGCGGAGAAGGGCGAGGAGGTCCTCATCCAGCCGGTCACCGGCCCAGAAATCCCGGCGCAAAGAGAGCAGATCGGTGCCGTCCAGGTTCAGCCGTCGGGCCACATCGGCCCAGACGTCGTCCACAGAAGCCTGACCACGCTGGGCCCGGTCCCAGGTTTCGCTGCCGAAAAACGCCTCGGCCAGGGCTCCGGGGGGGAGGCCCAGCCGGTGCTCCCAGGCCAGGCGCGGCCGGATGTCCATCGTCCGCATCAGGACGCTGCCCCAATCGCTGATGAGCCCTCGGATCACCGGGAGTCCTCCGGTTCGGGGAAATGGTGGATCAGGTCGGAGAACCGCCTCAGCACGATGACGCGCTCAGGGTCGGCGATGGGCGTTTCCTCAAAGGACCAGGGGGTATGGTAGGGGATATAAACGGCACCGATGCCGGCCTCCAGGGCGGGGTTCACGTCGGAGCGGGGACTGTTGCCCACCATCCAGGTTCGGGCGGGATCCAGATGGTGGCGGGCGATCAGTTCCCGGAGGACCTCCGGCCCCTTCTCCGGCACGATGTGGACAGCCTCAAAGTAGGGGGCCAGGCCGGAGCGTTTCACCTTGCTTTGCTGAACCTCCGGGTCGCCCTTGGTGAGCAGGAAGAGCCGGCAGTACCGACGGAGCCGGGCCAGGGTCTCCGGAACGCCGTCCAGCAGAATCATCGGATATTCCACGACCTGTCGGCCGATGGCCTCTATCTCGGCTTCCACCTCCGGGCGGGGGGATCGGCCCGCTTCCCGGCAGAGGCGATGGTAGGTCTGGAGGAGACTGCGGATGAATTCCTGCGGCGCGTAGCCGTAGAGGGGAATGCGCTCCTGCTCCACCTGGGAAAGCGTCTCCCGGGCCTGGCGGGGATCAAATCCCTCCTCGGCCATCCGCCAGGCGAAGGATTGAATGGCCTGCTCGTAGAAGATGTTGTTTTCCCAGAGGGTGTCGTCCGCATCCAGGATCAGGTTGTATCGGGCCATAGCGAGGGCCATTATACCAGAAAGGGCGACAGGAAGCAACCAGCCGCCCCCCATCGGCTTGCGAAATTCCCGTTTTGCAGTACCATATCCAGGAAATCGTCCCAGGAGGTGTGCAACGTGCAACAGCCAGTCTACCTGACTCCGGAGGGATTGGAGCAACTGCGGCAGGAACTGGACTACCTGGTCAACGTGCGGCGGCCCGAACTGGCCCGCATCCTCCGGCGCGCCATTCAGCAGGGCGACCTCTCGGAGAACGCTGACTACATCGCCGCCAAAGAGGAGCAGGCCTTCCTGGAGGGCCGCATTCAGCAGATTGAAGCCATTCTGCGCAACGCCGTCGTCATCCGGCCCAACGGCAACTCCGACGCCATAGAACTGGGCCATCGGGTCACCCTTCTGGAAGAGGGGATGGAGACCCCCGAGGTCTTCCTGCTGGTTGGGCCCGCGGAGGCCGACCCGCTCCAGGGCAAAATCTCCCACGAATCCCCGCTGGGCCAGGCCCTTCTGGGCCGCCGTCCCGGCGAGACCGTCGTCGTCCACGCCCCCCGCGGGATGGTCCGTTTCCGGATTCTCGCCGTGGAGTGATCCGATGACCACCCCGGCCGTTTCCTATGTTTTCCGGCGCCGGATGGCCTTCCCCCACCCCACGGCCGTGTGCGGGGAGGGCATCTACATCCAGGACGCCGAAGGCCGCCGGTACATAGACGCCTCGGGCGGGCCCGTCGCCGTCAACGTTGGGCACGGCGTGGCGGAGATCGCCCGGGCAATGGCCGACCAGGCCGCGGCTATCGCCTACGTCCATGGGACCGTCTTCACCACGGAGAGCCTGGAGGCCTACAGCGCGGAACTCGCCCGCCGGGTCCCGATGGACACCCCCCGCTTCTACTACCTGACCAGCGGATCCGAGGCCGTGGAGGCGGCCGCCAAGTTCGCCCGGCAGGTCCAGGTCGCCCGCGGCGAGCCGGCGCGGGAAGCCATCATCGCTCGCTGGGGCTCCTACCACGGGGCGACGCTGGGCGCGCTGGCCCTCACGGGCCGAACCTCCGCGCGCCACCTCTACGCGCCGATGTTCCGGGATCAGCCCCACATCCCGCCCCCGTACTGCTACCGCTGCCCCTTCGGCGCGACACACCCGACCTGCGACCTGGCCTGCGCGTGGGCGCTGGAGGCGGAGATCCGCCGACAGGGCCCGGGGCGCGTCGCGGCCTTCATCGCCGAGCCGATCAGCGGGGCCACCCTGGGCGCCGTCGTCCCGCCGGAAGGCTACTGGCCCCTGATCCGGGAAATCTGCGACCGCTACGGGCTTCTCCTCATCGCCGATGAGGTGATGACCGGCTTCGGCCGCACCGGCCGGTGGTTCGGGATGGAGCACTTCGGCGTGCGGCCCGACGTGATGACGATGGGAAAGGGTGCCACCGGCGGTTACTTCCCCTTCTCCATCACCGCCGTCCGGGCCGACGACGTGGAGACGATCCGGCGCGCCCACGGCGACTTCAACCACGGCGGGACCTTCTCCCACCATGCCGTCGGAGCCGCCGTCGCGCTGGCGACGCTTCGCTACCTGGAAGCCCGCGACCTGGTGACCGCCGCGGCGGTCAAAGGGGCCTATCTGGGCCGACGTCTCCGGGAGGCCCTGGAGGACCTGCCCTGCGTCGGCGACATCCGCGGCATCGGGATGATGTGGGGCGTGGAGTTCGTCGCCGACCGGAGGACGAAGGCCCCCTTCCCGCCGGAGCGGGCCTTCGCCCGGCGCGTCGGCGACCGCGCGCTCCAGAAGGGCCTCATCCTCTATCCCGGCTCCGGCTGCGCGGACGGCGTCGCCGGAGACCACCTGATGGTCGCCCCGCCCTTCGTCATCACCGAGACAGAGATAGACGAGGTCGTCGCCCTCCTGCGAGAAGCCGTGGGGGAAATCTGGGAAGAGATGGGACGCGGATAAACGCGGATGAACGCGGATTTTCAGATATAAAATTCGTGCAATTCGTGGCCCCTCAACCAGAGCGGACGAACGCGGATTGTCATACATAAAATTCGTGCAATTCGTGCAATTCGTGGCCCCTCAACAATGAGCACAAACAAACCTGATCCCCTGCTTCTGGTGCGCGATCGCCTGGCCCAGGCCGTTGCCCTGGGCAAAGGAGAGGACCTTCCCTACCACATCCCCGGCCTGTGGGTGGAGCCGACGGGGTCTCCGGCTCGCCGGAGGGTCAACCCCTACGGGTTCTACCTCCAGCGGATAGAGGAAATCCTCCAGCAGCCCCCCACCCCCTCCCTGAAGGGCGCCGACGGGGCCTGGTCCCGGCAGGCCGTCGTCTACAACCTGCTGGTCCGGGCCACCACAGCCTTTGACCACGACGGCGATGGCGTCCTCTCCCTGACCCCCATCGGCGACGGCTGGCAGGAAACCGGGACCTTCCTGAAGTCCATCGCCCTCCTCCCCCTCCTGCGCGCGATGGGGTTCAACACCGTCCACCTGCTCCCCATCACCGCGGTCGGCGTGGACGGGCACAAGGGGAACCTGGGCTCCGTCTACGCCGTCCGGAACCCCTCCCGGCTGGACGAGCGGCTGGCGGAGCCGGCGCTGGGACTGTCGCCGGAGGAGGAGTTCGCCGCCTTCGTCCAGGCCGCCCACCACCTGGGAATGCGGGTCGTCGTAGAGTTCGTCTTCCGTACGGCATCGCTGGACGCCGACTGGGTCGCCGAGCATCCGGAATGGTTCTACTGGATCCGCGCCGACGTCCCCGACCGGGCTCCGGGCGAGATCCGGGAGGACGCCTACGGCGCGCCGTTCTTCACCCCGGAGGAACTGGCCGTTATCAAAGATCGGGTCGCACGGGGGGACCGCGCCGACCTCCCCCCACCCCACCCCGTCTACCGGCAGATGTTTGCGCCGCCTCCGCCGGGGGAATCGGTCCACAAAGAGGGGACCCGCTGGATCGGCGTCCTGCCCGACGGGACGCGCGTCCGCATCCCCGGCGCCTTCGCCGACTGGCCCCCCGACGACCCCCAGCCGCCGTGGACCGACGTCACCTACCTGCGGCTCTACGACCATCCGGACTTCAACTACATCGCCTACAACACTGTCCGGATGTACGATGCGCGCCTGGCCCGGCCCGAGAACGCCGTGGAGCCCCTGTGGCAGCGGATCGTGGAGATTCTCCCCTACTACTGCCGGGAGTTCGGCATAGATGGGGCGATGATAGACATGGGCCACGCGCTCCCGGCGGGGCTGAAACGGCGCATCGTGGAGGCAGCGCGGGCCGTCCACCCGGAGTTCGCCTTCTGGGACGAGACCTTCTCCTGCGACCATGGGTTGGTAGAGGAGGGGTACAACGCGGTCATCGGCAACTACTGGTGGGCGGCCTGGAGGCCCCAGCATCTGGTGGAGGACCTCCTGCGGCCCCTGGCGGAGACGGGCTTTCCCCTCCCCTTCTTCGCCGGACCGGAGAGCCACAACACGCCGCGGGCGGTGGCCCGGCCCGGCGGCCTGGCTGCGGCCCGGATGACCTGGGCCCTGGGCTGTCTGCTTCCGGCCATCCCCTTCTGCCACTCCGGGCTGGAACTGGCGGAGGTCGTCCCTGTCAACACCGGGCTGGACTTCCGCCCCGAAGAACTGCCGGACTACCCGCCGGAGCGGCTGGCCCTCTTCAGCGCGGTCGCCTACGGATGGGAGAACGAACCCAACCTGCTGGGATGGATCGCGCAGACGCTGGAGGTCCGGGCTTCCTGCGCCGACCTCGTCACTGACCCCGACCCGGCGACCCTGGAACTTCTGGAGACGGACGACCCGATGGTCTGGGCGGTGGTCCGGCGGCGGGGCGACCAGTGGCTGGCGGCAGTGGTCAACCTGGATGTAGAACGCCCCCGGCGGTTCACGCTTCGCCTGCCGGGCATGGCGGGCCTCTCCTCGGCAACCGACCGGCTGAGCGGCCGAACCTGGACCCTGCGCGACGGTAGACTGGAGGCCGAATCGACCCCTGCAGGGTCTGCGTGGCTGACGCGG
>DAOUBO010000590.1:0-2270 GCA_034432695.1 Anaerolineae bacterium
GGGACCCCGCGGCGTACCCCCGCTGGTACGGGTGGGAGCATCCGGCGCCGGAGTGGCTCCCCCGTTTCGTCTACGGCCTTCCCGAACTCCACCGGGAGGAGATCCGCCCCGCCCGCTACGACAGCAGCGGCGGTTGCAACGCGGCCGTCGTCCTTCTGGCCCTCTGGCCCCTCTACCGGGCCGGATGGGTGGAGCGGGCGGTGGTGGAGGTCAAGGTGGGCTCCTCCGAGGGGGGCGCGGAGCCCACGCCAGCCTCCCACCACCCGGAGCGGAGCCACGTCGTCCGCTCCTATGCGCCCGCCGGACATCGCCACCTGGCCGAACTGCTCCAGGAACTGACGGTGGACGGGCAGCGCCCCGAGATTTACCTCTCCATCACCTCGGTGGAACTGGTGCGGGGCGCGCTGGCGACGGCCCACTGCTTTCTGAACCGGGACGTCGCCGAACGGGAGGTCTGGCAACTCTACCGGCAGGCCTACGGCGGCGAGCCCTTCATCCGCCTGGTCCGGAGCGCGAAGGGCATCTATCGGTTCCCGGAGCCCAAAATCCTGGCCGGGTCCAACTACTGCGACATCGGCTTTGCGCTGGAACCGGGGACCCGTCGGCTCGTGGTCATCGCGGCCATTGACAACCTGATGAAGGGCGCGGCCGGGACTGCCGTCCAGGCGATGAACCTGATGGGCGGGTTCCCGGAAACGATGGGGCTGGAATTCCCGGGCCTGCATCCGATTTAACCAGACTGGAGTCGGGCGATTCTGAAGATCACGCCGAAAGTTGACAACAAGGGACGCAGATTTTCGCAGGCTTCGCCCGCAGATTTGACGATTCTCAAAATTTCTCCGCGTCCATCCGCGTTCATCCGCGTCCTGCGCAAAATTCGCCAGAGTCCAGAACCAGAGTCAGGAGGGGAGGAATGTTAGTCGTCAAAATCGGTGGCGGCTCGGCGCTGAACCTGGAGGCCATCTGCGCCGACATCGCCCGTCTGGTCGCCTGGGAGGAGCAGGTGGTCGTGGTCCATGGCGGCTCCGGGGAGATGGACCTCATCTCCGAGCGGCTGGGACGGCCGGCACGCATCGTGACCTCCCCCTCGGGAGTCCAGAGCCGCTACACCGACCGGGAGACTATGGAAATCTTCACCATGGTGGTGGCCGGTCGGGTCAACAAGATGCTGGTGGAACGCCTCCAGCAAAAGGGGGTCAACGCGCTGGGGCTCTCCGGCCTGGACGGCCGACTGGTGGAGGGGAAACGGAAGGGGACCATCATCGCGGTAGAGAACGGCCGGAAAAAGGTCCTCCGGGATGATTACGGGGGCACGGTGGAGCGGGTGAACGCTCCTCTGCTCCATCTCCTGCTGACCCAGGGGTTCACCCCGGTGGTCGCGCCGGTGGCGATCAGCGAAGAGGGGGAAGCCCTCAACGTGGACGGGGACCGGGTCGCCGCTGCCGTTGCCGGCGCGCTCGGGGCCCGGGCGCTGGTCATCCTCTCCGGTGTGCCCGGGCTGCTCAGGGAGTTCCCCGATGAACGCACCGTCATCCCCTCCATCCCCGGAGACCAGGTGGGGATGTACCAGACGTATGCCCGCGGGAAGATGAAGAAGAAACTGCTGGGGGCAGAAGAGGCCCTTCGCCACGGCGTCCGGCGGGTCATTCTGGCCGACGGACGGGGGGAACAGCCCATCCTGCGCGCGCTGGCGGAGGAAAACGGCACGGTCATCTGGAGAACCGTCGCCGGAGAGGCCGTCCGGCCGACGGTCATCGGAGGGATTAGCGCCTATGCAGAGGCCGGCAACGTCGGATGAATGGATGGCTCTGGAGGACCGGTACACCTGCGGCGTCTACACCAAGCATCCCGTCGTGCTGGTGCGTGGCCAGGGCGCGCGGGTCTGGGACGCCGAGGGGCGGGAGTACGTGGACTGTGCGACGGGCCACGGCGTCGCGCTGCTGGGGCACGGCCACCCCCGCGTGCTGGCGGCAATCCGGGAGCAGGCGGAGCGGCTGATCACCTGCTCCGAGGCCTTCTACAACGACCGGCGGGCCGAACTGGAGGCGGAACTGGTCCCCCGGGCCCCGTGGGCCCGCCGGGTCTTCCTCTGCAACTCCGGGACGGAGGCGGTAGAGGCGGCGATCAAGTTCGCCCGCCTGGTGACGGGGCGGCCCGGCGTCGTCGCGGCCCGCAACGGCTTCCACGGCCGGACGATGGGGGCCCTCTCCGCGACCTGGCGTCCGGAGTACCGCCGCCCCTTTGAGCCCCTGGTCCCCGGCTTCGTCCAC
>DAOUBO010000591.1:0-2158 GCA_034432695.1 Anaerolineae bacterium
GGCGGGCGGCTTCGCCGCCCGCCGCAAAACCCCCTCTGATCCCCTCTCTCCGCAAATTCCCAAAGAGCCGAAGATTTTCGCCGCAGAGGACATAGCCCGGATCCACGAGGTTCTGGACGCCCTGCCCGACGGACGGGTGGATCGGTTGGTGACCCTATACCTCAACGATCGGTACGCCTGAGAGGAGCCTCAGATCAACCCCAACGCCTTCCCCACCTTTTCAAAGGCCTCCAGGACGAACTCCAGATGCTCGCCGGTGTGGGTGGCCATATAGGAGGTCCGCAGCAGTTCCTGGCCCTGGGGGACTGCTGGGGAGAAGACGGGGTTGGTATAGACGCCCGCGTCAAAAAGCATCTTCCAGGCCATCAGCGTGAGGTTCCGGTCGCCGATGATGATGGGGATGATGGGGGTCTGGCTGTTGCCGACGTTGAACCCCAGCCGCCGGAACTCGTAGCGCATCCGCTCCGCGATCGCCATCACCCTCCGGCAACGCTCCGGCTCCTCCTTCATCACCTGGAGCGCCGCCAGCGCGGCCGCGGCATTGGCCGGGGGGATGCTGGCGCTGAAGATGAGCGAGCGGGCGAAGTGCTGGATGTAGTGGATGACGTCGGCGTCCCCGGCGATGAAGCCGCCCAGGCTGGCGAAGGACTTGCTGAAGGTGCCCATAATCAGGTCCACGTCCTCGGTCACGCCGAAGTAGGCTGCCGTCCCCCGGCCATCGGCCAGGACGCCGACCGAGTGGGCGTCGTCCACCATCAGGCGGGCGCCGTACTTCTTGCAGACACGGATCAGGTCGGGCAAAGGCGCGATGTCCCCGCCCATGCTGAAGACCCCGTCCACCACGACCAGTTTTCCGGCCTCTTCCGGCAGGCGGGAGAGGACCCGCTCCAGGGCTTCCACATCGTTGTGGGCAAACCGGCGCATCTCCCCGTAGGAGAGCCGACAGCCGTCTATAATGCTGGCGTGGTCCTCTTTGTCGGTGATGACGAAATCCCCCCGCCCGACCAGCGCCGAGATAGTCCCCACGTTGGTCTGGTAGCCGGTGGAGAAGACGAGGGCCGCCTCCTTGCCCACGAACTCCGCCAGTTGCCGCTCCAGTTCCAGGTGCAGTTCCAGCGTGCCGTTGAGAAAGCGGGAGCCAGTACAACTGGTCCCGTACCGCTGAATAGCATCCAGCGCCGCCTGGCGGACGCGAGGGTCGGTGGTGAGGCCCAGGTAGTTGTTGGAGCCAATCATAATGAGGCGATGATTGCCAACCCATGCGACAGGGCCCTCACTGTCGGTGAGGGGAATGAAGTAGGGGTAGATGCCTGCGGCCTGGGCCTCCCTGGCCTCCGTGAAGGACGCGCACTTGGCGAACAGGTCCATCGGTTCCTCCTGAAGTTTTTGGATTACAATACACCCGATTGCCCATTTGGGCAAGTGGCGCCAGGGGCGCAGGATGAACCCTGCGCCACACACGTGTGGGGTTTGACAAAATTCCGTATGATGTTATAATAGCATCGCCAAAAGCAAGGAGGGATGTGCCATGCAGGAGACAAGACAGCGAATCCTGGAATTGATCAAGATGCGCGGTGAGGCAACGGTTGGGGAACTGACCCGTGAACTCGGGCTGACAGCGGTCACCATCCGGCATCACCTGGACGTGCTCCAGCGCCAGGGGCTGATCGGCCCGCCGCAGATCCGGCGCCGGCCGGGGCCGGGCCGTCCTCAGCACATCTACCGCCTGGCGAGCGAGGCCGAGAGCCTGTTCCCCAAGCGCTACGACCGGCTGATGGAAGCGATCGTGGAGGAACTGGAGAGCCGGCTCTCGCCCGAAGAGATGGACGCGTTTATCCACGGCATCGTGGAGCGAATGGCCCGGCATGTCCAGGCCGCCGAGTCGCCCTCCGTTGCGGCCCGGCTGGGCGTCGCGCTGGAGTTCCTCAACGGGATGGGGTACCTGGCCTCCGTGGACGAAGAGGAAAAGGGGTTCCGACTCACGGTCGCCAATTGCCCCTACGAGCGCGTCGCCCGGACCTATTCCCTGCCCTGCAAGGTGGATGCTCAACTCCTGCACCGGTTGACGGGGGTAGAGCCGGAGCGCATCCAGCAGATCGCAGCGGGCGAAAACCGCTGCGTCTTCTGGTTCCCCAAGAGTTAGCCGGGATACCCGTGC
>DAOUBO010000592.1:0-4848 GCA_034432695.1 Anaerolineae bacterium
GCACCCGATGGGTGCGTCGCACCTCCTCTCTACCCCTCCACCTCCGTCGCTTCCTCCAGCGCCACCTCCTCCCCGCAGGAGATGCAGCGGGCTATCCCTTTGCGGGCCTCCGTCATCAGCCCGCCGCAGGCGGGACAGGGCGTAGGGAGCGGGCGCTGCCAGACCCAGAAGTTGCAGGTCGGATAGTTGACACACCCGTAGCCGACCCGCCCCTTCCGGGTCCGCTTCTCCACCAGGTCGCCGCCGCACTGGGGGCAGGCCACCCCTACTTTCTCCTGCCAGGGCTCGGTGTAACGGCACTCCGGGAAGCGGGAGCAACCGATGAACTTTCCGTAGCGGCCCCAGCGGATCTGCAGCGGGGCACCACATTCGGGGCAATTCCGCCCCACCGCGGTCTCTTCCACCTCCACTTTCTCAATCCTCCGCTCCGCCTCTTCCAGTTGGCGGGCGAAGGGGAGGTAGAACTCCCGTACCACCGGCACCCACTCCAGCCGGCCGGCCGCGATCTCGTCCAGCCGCTCCTCCATCTGGGCGGTGAACTCGTAGTCCATTACCTCCGGGAAGTGTGCCACCAGCAGGTCGTTGACCGCGAACCCCAGTTCGGTGGGGACCAGCCGGCGGCCCTCCCGGCGGACGTATCCCCGCTGCTGGATGGTGGCCAGAATCGGGGCGTAGGTGGAGGGGCGGCCAATGCCGTATTCCTCCAGCGCGCGCACCAGCGTCGCCTCGGTGTAGCGGGGCGGCGGCTGGGTGAAGTGTTGCTCCGGGATCAGCCGCACCAGGTCCAGCACCTCCCCAACCTCCAGCGGCGGAATCTGCTGGGCCGGCTCCTCCTCCTGCACGTCCTCATCCTTCGCCTCCTCGTAGACGACCAGGAAGCCCGGGAAACGGAGCGTGGAGCCGGTGGCGCGGAAGAGGTAGGTCGGTTGGTCCAGCCGACCCGCATCCTCCGCCGGGCCCGCCCCGATCTCCACCGTCATCGTGTCGTAGAGCGCAGCCGGCATCTGGCTGGCGATAAACCGCTGCCAGATTAACTGATAGAGCCGGTACTGGTCGCGGGTCAGCCGATCCCTGATGGCATCCGGCTCCCGGAAGACGGAGGTGGGGCGAATGGCCTCGTGGGCCTCCTGTGCGCCTTTCGCCTTCGTTTTGTAGACCGGGGGCTCGGGCGGGAGGAAGTTTTCGCCGTACCGCCGGGCGATATACTGGCGGGCCTCCTGCTGGGCCTGCTCGGCGACGTTCACGGAGTCGGTGCGCATATACGTGATGAGGCCCACCGGCCCGCTCCCGTCCAGGTCAATCCCCTCGTAGAGTTGCTGGGCGACGCGCATGGTGCGGGTGGCGGTGAAGCCCAGCCGCCGGGACGCCTCCTGCTGCATCGTGCTGGTGGTGAACGGCGGCGCCGGCTGCCGGCGTCGCTGTCCCTCCTTGACCGACGCGACCACGTAGACGGCCCGCTCCAGTTCCTCCACCACCGCCCGGGTCGCCGGTTCATCCTTCAGGTTGACCTCCTCCCCGCGGATGCGGTGGAGTTTGGCCAGGAAGGTGCGATGCCGGGCCGATCCGGCGCCACGTTTGGCCAGTTCGGCCTGGATGGACCAGTACTCTTCAGGGACGAAGTTCTGAATCTCCCGCTCCCGCTCCACCACCATGCGGACGGCGACGGACTGGACCCGCCCGGCGCTGAGGCGGCTGCGGACTTTGCGCCAGAGGAGCGGGCTGAGGTTGTAGCCGACCAGTCGGTCCAGGATGCGCCGGGCCTGCTGCGCGTTGACCAGGTTCATGTCAATCCCACGGGGGTGGGCAAAGGCCTCCTCTATGGCCGACTGGGTGATCTCGTGGAAGACGACCCGGCGCAACTGGTGGGGACGGATGCCCGTCACCTCGGCCAGGTGCCACGCGATGGCCTCGCCCTCCCGGTCCGGGTCGGTGGCGAGGTAGACCTCCGCGGCCTTCTTCACCTCCTCCGCCAGTTCTTTCACCACCTTTCGCTTCTCGTTGGGCACGCGGTAGGTGGGCTTGAAGCCGTTCTCCACGTCCACCGAAAGGGACGCGCGGAGGAGGTCCCGGACGTGGCCCACCGATGCCCGAACGGTGTAGCCCTTGCCCAGGAACCGCCCCACCGTCCGGGCCTTGGCCGGGGACTCCACGATGACCAGCCGTCCCTCCGGCTGGGATGGCGGAGGTGGGTCCATCCCCTCGTGGGCGGAGGTCGCGCCCATGCGGAAGAACGTCGTCCCGCAAACGGGGCAGGTTCCTTTGGTGGCCGGCCGTCCCGCCGCTGTAAAGACCGGCTCGGGATTCTGAATCGGTCGCTTCTCCCTGCAACGAACGCAGTAGGCTTCCAGCGTCGTCTCCGTCACAAGCAGCCTCCTATTTAATGTAGCCGGGCCGCTCCAGGCAGCCCGGCCATCACTTATACCCCGAAGGGAAGGTTTTGTCAAGAACGTCGTCACCGGACACAGAGCCGGGCCAGCACCCGGCGCAACTCCTCCATCTGGGGCGGCTTGCTCACCACCGCGTCCACCTGCGGCGGAATCCGTTCGCTATCCAGGAACACTCCCCAGCCGCTCATCAGCACCACCGGGGTGCCTGGAGCGGTCTTTTTGATCTCCCGCGCGACCTCCCGCCCGTCCACGTAGGGCATACCCAGGTCGGTGATGACCACGTCAAAGGGCCTACCCTGCGCCAGCGCGGCCTGAAAGGCCGCCAGCCCCGCTGCTCCACCGTCCGCCACCTCCACCGTATGCCCGTCCTTCTCCAGCACTTCTTTTAGCTGGACTTTGGATAAACCGCCGGGATGTAAGCCGAAATTCATTTCGGCCTACGGGCCTACGGGCCACCCCTATATATGGGCATCGGCAAATGGATAAAGCCCACATATGTAGCATGGGTAAGGCACTCTCCACGGCCCTTTCGGTTTGTCCAAAGTCCGGTAACTACTGGCCCGTCAAGGTTATATTGGGTCAGAACTACCCACATGCAGGGCATGTAGACCCACAAAATTGCGGTTGACTGACCAATAGCCTGAAGTTAACGTCTGCGGAGCAGAGGGTGAGGGGAGAGGGCCTACCCCTGGCGGTCTTCCCCTGGGAGGCATTTATGCCAGGGTGCGCCAGCCGCCCACCGCCGAAGCGGAGCACCCCGATTTGTCCCTCTCGGTCTTTTGTGGTAAAATAACAAGGATACATCGGCAAAAGCAGCGGGAGGTTAGCCATGCGGATCGGAGTTCTGACCGGTGGGGGCGATGTCCCCGGATTGAACCCCTGCATCAAAGCGCTGGTGTACCGTGCCGTGGATGAAGGGCACGAGGTGTTGGGAATCCGGCGCGGGTGGGCTGGCCTGCTCTACTTCAACCCCGACGACCCGACGACCCAGAGCGAGCACGTCATCCCCCTGGATAAATCCATCGTCCGGACCATTGACCGAACCGGCGGCACCTTTCTGCACACGTCCCGGACCAACCCCGGCCGTGTGGCCCCCGATAAGGCCCCGTCTTTTCTGAGCCCGGAGGCTTTCCCGGTGGATGCCAGCGGCTATGTGGACTTCACCCCACACGTCCTGCGGGTCCTGGAATACCTGAGGCTGGACGTTCTGGTGCCCATCGGCGGAGAGGACACGCTGGGGTACGCGGCCCGTATCCACCGGGAGGGTTTCCCCATCGTCAGCATCCCCAAGACGATGGATAACGACGTCTTCGGGACGGACTACTGCATCGGGTTCTCCACGGCCGTCACCCGGAGCGTCCGGTTCATCCACCAACTCCGTTCCACCGCCGGCTCCCATGAGCGCATCTGTGTGGTGGAACTCTTCGGACGCCATTCCGGCGAGACATCGCTGATCTCCGCCTATCTGGCTTGGGCCGACCGGGCCATCATCTCCGAAGTCCCCTTTGACATTGAGAAACTGGCCCACCTGCTGATGCAGGATAAGTACAGCAATCCCAGCCGGTACGCCATCGTGACCATCTCCGAGGGGGCCCGCGAGATCGGCAAGGAGGTCATCCAATACGGCGTGCCCGATCCCTACGGGCATAAGAAACTGGGCGGCATCGGCGCCATCACGGCCAAACGGCTGGAGCAGATCACCGGCGAGGGGACGATGTGCCAGGAACTGGCCTACCTGATGCGCTCCGGTGAGCCGGACTCCCTGGACATCATGGTCGCGGTCAACTACGCCAACGTCGCGCTGGATCTTATCCAGGAGAAGAAGTTCGGCCGGATGGTCGCGCTGCGGGAGGGCCGCTACACCGACGTGGACGCGGCAACCCCCACTCTGGGCGTCAAGCAGGTGGACGTGCGCGCCCTCTACGACGTGGACGAATACCGCCCCAAGGTCTTCCACGCCCACGGGAAGCCGATGTTCCTGTATTAGCGCGAATCGCGGATCGCGGATCGCTTATCGCTTATCGCTTATCGCGTATCGCGTATCGCGTATCGCTTATCGCGTATCGCGCAGCGGGGGCGCATTTCACGTTTCACGTTTCACGTTTCACGTTTCACGTCTCACGTTTCACGTCTCACGTCTCACGTTTCACGTTTCACGCCTCACGTCTCACCCTTCACGTTTCAAATCGTCGCCGGGGGCCGATACTCTCCCCAGACCTGCCGCAGGACAGAGCAGATCTCGCCCAGGGTGCAATCTGCCTCTACGGCGGCCAGGAAGAGGGGCATCAACGGCTCGTCGGGCCGACGGGCCGCGGCCTCAATCCGGGAAAGCATCGCCGAGGCCCGCTCGCTGTCCCGGCGGGCCCGCTGAGCGTCCTCCTTGGGGGGGCCCCAGCCGCTGTTCTACTACTCGTCCGAACTCAAGCCCTACGCGACGGATGCGCTGGCGTCCATTCTGATC
>DAOUBO010000593.1:0-1529 GCA_034432695.1 Anaerolineae bacterium
GCCTCCGGGGCGGGCCCCGGGGGCGGCTCCACGTCGGGGTAATACCGGAGGAGGGTCCGGCGGGCGATCTCCTGCCCCACGATGGAGGCCACCGTTTCGTTGATGGTCCGGGCCTCCCCGTCCCGATCGTAATTCCAGCCCAGGGGGAAGAAGGCGAGGTAATGGTGGACCCACTCGTGGGCCGCTACCTCCGTCCACCAGGCCAGGCTGGGGTACTCCAGAACCATCGCGGGCCATGCCGACATCCCGCCGATGGGGGTGACCAGCGACGAGACGCCGAGGGTGCGGTCTACCGTCTCTTCCAGCGTTTCCTGTCGGTCCACCCCCAGGCCGGGCAGCAGTGCCTCCTGGCCGATGACGACGATCCGTTCCCGGGGGGAGACGATCAGCACAAGCGGGAGAGGGGTGATGTGGATGCCGACCACGGGCATCGGTTGGCCCAGGAAGGCGGACGCATCCTGGGCCAGAACGGTACCGACCTGCTCCTCCAGGATCGCCTCCGCGAGGGGTTGGCGGAGGGCGATTTCCTCTCGCATCCGGGACCGTTCCTCCCGCATCGCAGCGGTTGCCGCCTCCGGGTCCTGCACGGAGGGGTCGGTGTACATTTCGGAGATCTGGCGTTCCAGTTGCTGGACTTTGTCCACGCGGGCCACCCAATCTCGCAGGAAATCGCTCCGGTCGGCCTCCGTCATATAGCGCTGAGGCTGAAGGAGCCAGAGGGTGAATTTCCCCCAGACGGCCTGGAACTCCCACTCCGTGAAATTGAACCGAATGTCGGCGACCAGGCGGTAGAGGCGGGTCTCCAGTGCCCCGGGCGGGAGCGTGTCCCCCTGGAGCAGAAGCATGACCAGCAGAAGGGCTCCCAGGCAGATCCAGCGCTCCAGCGGGGAAAAGAAGGCGGGGGGCATCCGCCCCGCTGGAGTTCCCTGGCGTTCTCCGGGCCTGAGTCCTGCGGACAACGGTTCTCCTCCAAACAAACGTGGCACAAGATCTGGCTACCGGACACTTTATTAGTCTTATCCCTGCGCGCTCTGCGTCTCGGCGGTAAACACAGCCTGCAGACTCCAGAGCCTTATAACACAAAGGGCTGGTTCTGTCAAAAGGGGCCTTCCGTTGAACCCCAGGGCTTCTGGGAAGCCGCTTCTTGTGGTATACTTATCCCCGGATTCCTGCCAGGGAGGCGCGTGCGTGCTGGATTTCCTGTGGACCCTCCAGCGGATCGGCTGGATGGATATGGTGGACATCCTTCTGGTGGCCACCATCTTTTTCGTCATCCTCTACCTGCTGCGCGGGACGCGCGCGATGACGCTCCTGCGGGGCATTATCCTGCTGATCGTCCTGCTGGCCATTTTGAGCACCGTGTTTCGTCTGAGGGCTTTCGGATGGCTGGTGGAGCGGGCCCTTCCGGCGCTCCTGGTCGCCGTTCCGGTTATCTTTCAGCCGGAACTGCGCCGGGCGCTGGAGCGGCTGGGGCGGGCGGGGCACCTCCTGAGCCAGTCGGCGGGCCACCAGGCCCGGATAGAACGCAC
>DAOUBO010000594.1:0-2480 GCA_034432695.1 Anaerolineae bacterium
TTGGAATGGTTGTGCACCTCCATCTCGGCGCTTTCCCCTGATTGTACTATGTGTCTGGATTAATTTGTCAAACTTCATCATTTCGGCCCACGGGCCACCCATATATATGGGCCTCAGCAAATGGATAAAGCCCACATATGGAGTGTGGGTAAGGCGCTCGCCCTGGCCCTCTCAGTTTGTCCAAAGTCCAGCTGGATAAAGGGTGCATTTCAATTTCCTGGCGAGGTGCTCTGGGCAACACATTGGACAACCTGATGCCCAGAGGGCTTTTTACCTTCGCACAGTTTGCCGGGACGCAGGCCGAAAATTTGCAACCCGAAAAATGATTCCGGCAACCCGAGCGCGCCCTCATCCCGCCTCCCTGCCTCCTTGACAACAAGCGTGGCCTGTGATATAATATGACCTGTCATATATAGGATAGGTCAAATATAAACAGGAGGCGCGATGTCCCTGCCCCATGCCATTCTCGGCTTCCTGAACTACGCCCCGATGACCGGCTACGACCTGAAGAAGGCCTTTGACACCTCCATCCGCCACTTCTGGCCTGCCGACCAGGCCCAGATTTACCGCACGCTGAAGGACCTGATGCACCAGGGCTGGGTGACGGTGGAGGTGGTCCCCCAGGCGGACCGGCCCAACCGCAAAGTCTACCACATCACCGAGGCCGGGCGGGAGGAACTGCGCCGCTGGCTGCGCACGCCCACCGATCCGGAGGACCCCCGGGTCCCGCTGCTGGTCAAGGTCTTCTTCGCCGGGGGGCTGACCGACGAGGAGGCCGTTGCCCTGCTGGAGGCATATATGGCCGGCCTGCGGGCCCGGCTGGAGGCCTACGCGCAGATTCCGCAGCAGGCCGCCCCCTACGCCGAAGCGATCCGGTCGCCGCGCGAGGTCTTCTTCTGGGCGCTGACGCTGGACTACGGCATCCGCCTCACCCGCGCCGCGCTGGAATGGGCCGAGGAGGCCATCCACAATATCCGAACGATAGGTGACAGTAGGTGACAGTAGGTGACAGTCACCTTTAAGGTGACTGTCACCTCTCTACAGAGAGAGGAGGTGCACGATGTACATTCTCGCCATCAATGGGAGCCCGCGCGGCCGCCGGAGCAACACCGACCGCATCCTCCAGCCCTTCCTGGAGGGCGCCCGGGCGGCCGGCGCGGAGACGGAGACCGTCTACCTGGCCGACCTGAAGATCAACCCCTGTCGGGGGTGCTTCACCTGCTGGACCAGGACCCCCGGCGTCTGCGTCCACCGGGACGACATGGCGGCCCTGCTCCCCAAACTCCGCCGGGCCGACGTCGTCGTCTACGCCACGCCCCTCTACGTTTTCACCGTCAGCGGGCTGATGAAGAACTTCATGGACCGGCACCTGCCGGACCTGGATCCACACATCGTCCGGCGGGGCGACCACTACATTCACCCGCCCCGCTACAGCGACGGCCCGTCCCGCCAGAAGGTCGTCCTCATCTCCAACTGCGGCTTCCCGGAGCGCCACCACTTCTCCGCGCTGGTGGAGACCTTCCGCCGCTTCACCGACAACCCCGATACCGAACTGGCGGCAACGATCCTCTGCGCCGGGGGCGAACTGCTGGCCCAGGAAGTGCTGCGGGAGAGCCTTCGCTGGTACACCGACGCCGCCCGCCGGGCCGGAGAGGAACTGGTCCGCCACGGGCACGTCCTGCCGGAGACCCAGGCCGTCCTGGATACGCCGCTGGCGGAGCCGGAGGTGTACGCGAATATGGCCAACCTGTGGTGGGATAGCCAGGTTAGACCTCACCCTACCCTTCGTGGGGCAACTGCGAGCAGTTGCCCTACCTCCCCTCCTGAAGAAGACGCCCGGAAGGAAGGAGAGAGTGAGACACTCTCCCCGCCCCTCTCCCTCCCTGCCGGGGAGCCCGGACGGGGCCCCCGGCCCTGCCGGGAGGCCGTCCTGGGCATGGCGACGGTCTTCAACCCCGCGGCCGCCGGAGACCTGCAGGCCGACATCCAGTTCGTCGTTACCGGAGACGAACCGGGGAACTACGTCCTGCGCATCCGGGACGGCCGCTGCACGGCCCATGAGGGGACCGTCGCCCAGCCCACGCTGACAATTCGCACCCCGGCGGACGTCTGGCTCCGGATCGCCCGGAACGAGTTGAGCGGGCAGGCCGCCTACGTGAAGGGGCTCTACCGGGTGGAGGGGGATTTTGGCCTGCTCCTGCGGCTGGGGGACCTCTTCTCCGGCCCGGAGGGGCCGAAACCGCCGCCGGAGCCCGCCGCCGCGCCGCCCGAGGAGGAGACCGTCCAGCGGGGACCCATCCGTCTGCCGGGCATGGCCTGGCTGACGGTGGCGTTCATCCCCTGGATCGTGTATTGGGCAACGATGGACATTCCTGGCCTGAGCCACTGGATCAGCCTGGGGGTGCCGTTGCTGCTGGGGGCGCTGATCTGGGGGTACCGGCGGGGCTCTTCCCCGCCCCCCCCGGAGGGGGCGGGGGGGC
>DAOUBO010000595.1:0-9476 GCA_034432695.1 Anaerolineae bacterium
TCATTTTGCGAGGCACGCAAGATAAATCTCGCGCTACGTGGCGCGATAGGCAAGGTGAATCTTGCGCTACAAGGTCAGTTAGCGCCTATGATGAGGGGTGAGTCAGGCTGCTACGGCCTGCGCGGAGAAATCGCCCCCCGGTATAGAGCAGGGCAACTGCGAGCGGTTGCCCTCCTTCCCTCTGCCCAATGGGGAGTCAGAGGGAAGAAATTCGCAGTGGAGCACGGAGTCCGGTGAACGAACTGCAGATTGTCCCCCTGGGCGGACTGGGGGAAGTCGGCAAAAACATGATGGCGGTGGAATACGGCCAGGACATCCTGGTCGTGGACGCCGGGTTGATGTTCCCCGAATCGGATATGTTCGGGGTGGACTACATCATCCCGGATTACGGCTATCTTCGGGACAAACGGGACCGCGTCCGGGCCATCGTCATCACCCACGGCCACGAGGACCACATCGGAGCGCTCCCCCATTTCCTCCAGGAGTTTCCCGTCCCGGTCTACGCCACCCGCCTGACGCTGGGCCTGATTGAGGTCAAACTCCGCCAGGCCCACCTTCTGGAGGGTGCCGACCTCCGCCTGATGAACCCCGGCGACGTCCTGGAGATCGGCCCCTTCCGGGTAGAGCCCTTCCACGTCTGTCACTCCATTCCGGACACGGTGGGGCTGGGCATCACGACCCCGGCGGGTCTCATCGTCCACTCTGGAGACTTCAAGTTTGACCACACTCCCGTGGACGGTCAGCCGACGGACTTCGCCAAACTGGCGGAGTTCGCCGGGCGGGGCGTCCTGGTTCTGATGGCCGACAGCACCAACTCCACCGAGCCCGGCACCACGCCCTCGGAGCAGGTCGTCACGGAGGCGCTGGACAACATTATGCGTCGGGCGCCGGGACGGGTCATCATCGCCACCTTCGCCTCCCTCATCTCCCGCATTCAGCAGGCGGTGGACGTGGCCCTGCGGTATGGGCGGAAGGTTGCCATCGCCGGGGCAACGATGGCCGAAAACGTCAAAATGGCCCGTCGGTTGGGGTATCTGCAGATCCCGGACGACGCGCTGGTCAGCCTGGGAGAGATGGAGAGCCTCCCGCCCTCCCGGTGCCTGATTATGGCGACGGGCGCGCAGGGGGAGCCCACGGCCGTTCTCACCCGCCTGGCCCTGGGCCAGCACCCTTCCCTCCGGATCCGGCCCGGGGATACCGTCGTTCTTTCCTCCCACACCATCCCCGGCAACGAGGAGTTGATCCATCGGGTCATCAACCGTCTCTTCCAGAAGGGGGCCGACGTCGTCTATCACCCCCTGGCGCCGGTCCACGTCTCCGGCCACGCCAGCCAGGAGGAGCAGAAACTCCTGCTGCACATCCTCCGTCCCCGGAACTTCGTCCCCATCCACGGCGAACTTCGCCACCTGAAGCAGCATGCCAAACTGGCCCTGGACCTGGGAATCCCCGCGGAGCGCATCGCCGTCGTGGAGAACGGCTACGTCCTCCGCTTCCGGGGCGACCAGATCCAGGTGGGGGAACGGGTGCCCGGCGGCTACGTCTTCGTGGATGGGACGTGGGTGGGGGATGCCGTGGGCCCCGCGGTCATCCGGGATCGGGAGACGCTGGCTATGGCGGGGGTGTGCGTCGCCGCTTTTCACTACGACCCCCGGCGAGGAAGCCTGATCGGTTCCCCCCGACTGACACTCCGGGGCTTCGTCGCCAGCCATGTCGCCGAGGAGATCCTCTCCGAGGCTCAGGATGTCGTCCAGCGGGTCGTTCGGGATGCCCGTCCGGGAACTCCCGCGGCGACGGTGGAGCGCCAGGTCCAATCGGCCCTGGCGGAGTTCTTCTATCAGCGGACAAAGAACCGGCCGGAAGTTATCGCCATTGCGGTTACCGAGTAAGGAGGGAAAGGCCGAAGAGATGAGCGAGGATCAGCCTTCAAAAGGGAGTTTCCCGTTCTCTGCGCGCATTCTCATTGCCTACAAAGAGTTTCCGGCCCCTTCGGTGGGCCACGCAGGAGGCCAGGGGATTTTCCGGCTCATCCAGACCCTGTACCGCCGGGGGCACCGTATCATTCTGGTCGCCCGCTTGCGGAAAGAGGAAGAGCCCCTGGTCCAGGAGACCCTTCCCTACTGTGAGCGACTGATCACCGTTCCTCACCACTGGGCCCTCTCCGGCCCTCTCCCTCTTCGGCTTCTCCGGAGTTACCTCGCGCTGCGGCGGGCCGTCGCCCGCGCTCTGCGGGAGACCCGTCCGGACGTCCTCCTGGTGGAGTTTACCCAGACGGCCGTCTGCCTGCTGGGGGTGCGCAAGCCCTTCGCCGCAATGCGTCCCCACGACATCAACTGGTTCCTGCTGGAACAGCGCGCCCACCATCAGCGGGGGCTGTCCCACCGGCTCACCCGCTTTCTGGCCCGGCGGCTTCGCTCGCTGGAGGCCTGGCTCCCCCGCCGGTACCGCCAGGTCCTGGCCATCTCGGAGGGGGACCGACACCTGATCGCCCTCTACTCCCGGCCGCGGCAGGTGTTGTTGTTGCCCCTGAACCCCGCGTTCAGCGATGGCTCCGAGGGCCCGCTGCCGGTCCCACCGGGGCCCAACGTCCTGTTCGTGGGGGCAATGTACCGGAGGCTGAACGTGGAGGCGGTGGAGTGGTTTCTGGACGAGGTCTGGCCGCGCGTGCTCCAGGAGGTGCCGGAGGCCCGTTTCTACGTCGTGGGTTCCGCCCCGCCGCCCTCTCTTCTGGCCCGCGCGGATGGGGAACGGGTCTTCGTCTCCGGATTCGTGGGGGACCTGGCTCCCTGGTACCGGGCAGCGACGGTCTTCGTCTCCCCCCTTCGGGTTGCGGGAGGGCTGCTCCAGAAAGTCCTGGACGCGCTGGCGACGGGGGTTCCCGTCGTTGCCACGTCGGTCAGCAACCACGGCATTGGGGGGATTCCGGGGGAACACCTGCTCCTGGCCGATGACCCGGAGGCCTTCGCCGACGCGGTCGTCCGGCTCCTGCGGGACCCGAACCTGCGGGCCCAGCTGGGAGCGGCAGGTCGGGAGTTCGTCCGGCAGCGCTACGACCTGGAAAAGGCCGTGGCCCGCTGGGAGGCCACCTGGCCGACGACTCCCCAACCGACCTCCGGCTACCCCGTGGTACTCTCCCGGACCCAGGCCAGGTAGGGCGCCCACCCGGCCTCAATCGGCAGCCGGATGATCTCCGGGACCTCGTAGGGATGGTGCTCCCGGATGTAGGCTTCCACGTCCGGGTAGCGGGAGGTCGTCGTTTTTGCCAGGAGAAGGTGCTCGGCGTCCCGGCAGAGTTCCCCCTTCCAGGTGTAGAAACTGGTGATGGGGAGAACCTGGACGCAGGCGGCCAGTTTCCGGGAGACGAGCCCCTCCGCCAGCCGGTGGGCCGTTTCCGGGTCCGGGGTTGTGGTCAGAACGACGCAGTAGTCCATCTTCTGGGGTCGCTTTGGGTGAACACCGGAGCGGTCGCCCGCGCTTCTGCAGGCGGGCGCGCCTACGGCAGATACGACTGGGGGTCCTGCGGCGTCCCCTGGTAGCGGATTTCAAAGTGGAGGTGGGGACCGGTAGACCACCCGGTGCTTCCGCAGTACCCGATGATCTGGCCCTGATAGACCGATTGGCCGCATCCCACGGCCAGTTCGCTCAGGTGTGCATAGCGGGTGACGAACCCGTTGCCGTGGTATAGTTCCACCAGGATACCGTACCCCCCGTTCCACCCTGCGATGGTGACCACCCCGTGGTCGGCGGCGTAGATGGGGTCGCCCTGGCGGCAGGCGTAGTCCAGCCCGATGTGGCCGGGGTTCCGGCGGTCGTGGAAGTACCAGCCGGAGACCCGCGCGCTGCCCGTGGGGTAGATGAACCACCCCGTCCCCACAAGCCCCGCGCCCACATTGCGGCAAATGCCCGAAACCCCTCCCCTTGTCGCGGGCTTCGGCGGCGGCGGGACCAGGTCTATGTACTTATCCCGTCCGCCCACGACCATCAGTTGCATCCCCTCCTGCAGGGATTGCCCCTCCTTCAGGTCGTTCCATTCGTTGTAGAGGGCGTCGGGGCCGACGTTGTACTTCTCAGCGATGGATTCCACCGTCTCCCCTTCCCGCACCGTGTGATAGACCCCGTCCACAGGGGGGATGTAGAGGACCAGCCCCGGCTGGATCAGCCACGGTGCGTCCCAGACCGCTTCCCGGTTGGACCAGATGAGGGTCCAGATGCTCAGGCCGAACTGCTGGGCGATGGAGGAGAGGGAATCCCCCGGCTGGACGGTGTAGGTAATGACCGATGCCCTTGGGCGCGGGGGGATGACCGTATTGGGGAGGGCGGCGCGGCTCAGCAGGAGAGGCGGGGCTGCCTGCCAGGCGCGGCCGCACTCCGTCGGGGTCGGCTGAGGAAGCGCCTCGCTCCCGGAGGGCCCACCCCACGCCAGCGTGGGCAACCGGACCCCCCGCAGGGCGGCGAGGACCAGCAGGGCGATCAGAAAGACGCTGCCATGGGCCGTCAGCCGGGCCAGAAGGGACCAGTTCCACCGCCAGGCCGGCCCCTCTTCCCGGCGGAAGAAGGGAAAGAGGGGATACCAGGGCCGGGGCATCTCCGAGCCTCTGGGCAAAGATGGCTCCGTGCTCATTGACGATATTATACCACAGAACTGGATTGTGGTATAATACTTCCACATCTTTTTCAGGACGCAGTACAGAATGTTCCAGCAGCGAATTCTGGTTGTAGATGCAAACGAAGCGTTCGCGACGCTGCTTCAGGAAGAGATCGGGCGAATGGAGGGCTTGAGCGCCGATGTGGCCTTCAGCGGACAGGATGCTCTGAAGGCCACCCTGGCGAACCAGTACGCGCTGGCCATCGTGGATATGGATCTTCCGGATCTCCCTGGCCCTCAACTGGTGCGGGCGCTCCGCAGCGAGCACCCGGACCTGCGGCTGATGGTGATCCCGCTGGAGGGGGATGCCCTCCCTCCGGAACTGGCAGATCTCTCCATCCAGGGGACCCTTTCCAAGCCCTTCTTTCTTCCCGAACTCCCGAACCGCATCCGGCAGGCTCTGGCAGCGCCTCTGGCGACCCCGGAGGAGGAATCCTCTCCGCCTCCTTCGCCTCCGGGGGATTTTCAGACGGCTGTGCTCTCGCGGATGGCCCAACTGGCCCGGGAGGTGGGCGCCGAGGCGGCCCTGCTGATTCGGAACGGCGAACTGATCGCCCAGACCGGCCGGATGACCGAGAACGGCGTCTCGGCCCTGACCTCTCTGGTCACCGAGGCCAGGCGCGCGTCCACGCGCGTGGCCCAGATTCTGGGCAAAGAATCCCTGCGCTTTGAACAGAGCATTGAGGGCGCCGAGTACCTGCTCTATTCCCTGGCCATCACCGAGGACCTTCTCCTGGCGCTGGTCGTGACAGGCAAAGTCCCCCTGGGCATCATCCGCCACCGGGCCAAAGAGACGGCCGAGGAAATCCGCCGCCTGCTGTAGGCGGCCTGTCCTTTCTACAAGAGGTTCCTATGGCAGTCCGACCGATCCTCTATTCCGAAAACCCGTTGCTCCGCCGAAAATCCCGAAAAGTCCACCAGGTTACCGAAGAGATCAACGGGCTGATCCGGGATATGTTTGAGACGATGCACGCGGCGCATGGCGTCGGGCTGGCCGCTGTGCAGATCGGCGTCCCGCTGCGCGTCATCGTTGTGCACATCCCCGAAGATATGGAAGACCCCGCGGCGGGAACCACCCTGGCGCTGGTCAACCCGGAAATCGTTCGGACCTCCCCGGAAATGGAGGAGGGAGTGGAAGGATGCCTCTCCGTTCCGGGGTGGGCAGGGAACGTCCCCCGCTACGTGGAGATCACCGTGCGCGGCCTGGACCCGAAGGGGAAACCGGTGCGGCTGAAGGCCCGGGAGTACCTGGCCCGCGTCCTCCAGCACGAGATAGACCACACCGAGGGCGTCCTCTTCATTGACCGGGCCACCGAGGTCTGGCCCGTTGAGGAGGGCGAAGAGGAACAGGTGGAAGCCGCAGCGGTACGGGAAAAGGCCCGCACAGGAGTCTGAAGCGACCCCCGCGCCTGAGAAAATTCACCCTCAACCAGGAGGAGCCCGAACATGCCGGAAGCCACCTTCCATTTCCCTCCCGACTTCCTCTGGGGCACCGCCACCGCGGCTCATCAGGTGGAGGGGAACAACACCAACAACGATTGGTGGGCCTGGGAACAGGTGGAGGGACATATCAAAGAGGGACACCGCTCCGGCATCGCCTGTAACTGGTGGGAGCGGGCCGAGGAGGATTTTGACCGCGCGGCCGAACTGGGGCAGAACGCCCACCGGCTCTCCGTGGAGTGGTCCCGAATAGAGCCCAGGGAAGGGCACTTTGACGATACTGCTCTGGACCGTTATCGGGAGATGTTGCGGGCCCTTCGGGAGCGAGGGATTGAGCCGATGGTCACTCTCCACCACTTCACCAACCCCCTCTGGCTTGCCGAGATGGGAGGGTGGGAAAATCCCCGCTCCGTTGCCCTCTTTGAGCGTTTTACCGCCCGCGTGGTGGAGGCACTGGGGGAATACTGCTCTCTCTGGTGCACGGTCAACGAGCCCAACGTTTACGTTTATATGGGCTACCTGGCGGGCGTTTTTCCGCCGGGGAAGCGAGATTTCGGAGCCGGTATGCGGGCCGGGCGCAACCTGATGCGGGCCCATGCGGCCGCCTATCGTCGCATCCACGCCGTTCAGCCCCACGCGCGCGTCGGCTTTGCCCACAACCTGCGCTTCTTTGACCCCGCGAACCCCCGTTCCTTGCTGGACCGATGGGTCGCGGGGCTGCAGGACCGGGGGTACAACGAAGCCTTCCTCGCCGCTCCGACGCGCGGCCGCTGGCTCTTTCCCCTGGGCTTCGGCCTTGCCTGGCGGCTCCGCAAAACGCTGGACTGGATCGGCCTGAACTACTACACCCGCGACCGGGTCGCCTTTGACCGCCGTCATCCGGAGAGCATGTTCGGCCGCAACTTCCATGCCCCCGACGCGGAACTCCTGGACGGCGGCTACGGGGAAATGTACCCCGAGGGGATGGAGCGGGCCCTGCGACGGCTTTCCCGCCTGGGCCTTCCCATCTACGTCACCGAAAACGGCATCCCCGACGCCGACGACGACCAGCGCCCCCGCTCCCTGATCCTTCACCTTCACCGCCTCTGGCGAGCGCTCCAGGGCTGTATCCCGGTCATGGGCTATTTTCACTGGACGCTGGTGGACAACTTTGAATGGGCCGAGGGCTGGACCCTCCGCTTCGGGCTGATAGAACTGAACCCCGAAACCCAGGAGCGCCGGTTCCGCCCATCGGCCTACCTGTACCGGGACATCTGTCGGGCGAACGCCATCACCCCGGAGATCGTAGACCGCTACGCTCCTCAACTGCGCCCCGTTCTTCTCCCGTGTTGAGCGCAGGCCTGATCCAGCAGCGAACCCATCTGTCAGGAGGACAAAGGGTGATCCGGGCCGGCGTTGTCACCATCAGCGATAAAGGATTTGCAGGGGAGCGGGAAGATGCCAGCGGGCCGTTGCTGGCGAACCTCCTGCGACAGGCAGGGATTGAGGTCGTCCATCAGACCATCGTCCCCGACGAGCCCGAGCACATCCGCCGGACGCTGGTCCACCTGGCGGACGATCTGGCCCTGGACCTGGTTCTGACCACAGGCGGGACGGGCCTCACGCCGCGCGACCATACCCCCGAAGCCACGCGCGCGGTGATAGAACGGGAAGCGCCGGGGCTGGCGGAACTGTTACGCTGGGAGGGATACCGGCGTACGCCGATGGCCGTCCTCTCCCGCGGCGTTGCAGGCCTGCGGGGGAAGACCCTCATCATCAACCTGCCGGGGAGCCCCCGCGCGGTGCAGGAGGGGATGGAGGTCCTGCTTCCCCTGCTCCCCCACGCCGTCCAGATGGCCCGAGGGGAGGACACGGAGTACCACGAAAGCGCAGAAGGTGGGCAGCATGCGCGATGAACAACGTCCCGTCCTGAGCGTAGAGGAAGCGCTGGAGCAAATCCTTACCACCGTCCATACGCTGGAGCCGGAGCGGGTGCCCATCCTGGAGGCGCTGGGGCGTGTGCTGGCCGAGGCGATCGTCGCGGATCGGGATATCCCCTCGCTGGCCAATTCGGCGATGGACGGCTATGCCGTCCGTGCTGAAGACCTTGTGCAGGTCCCTGTTCGGCTGCGGGTCGTCGCGGAGGCCCCCGCGGGTCGCGTGTGCCCGGTGGAACTGGAACCCGGGACGGCAATCCGCATCATGACGGGCGCGCCGATTCCGCCGGGGGCCGATACCGTCGTCCCTTTTGAGCAGACCCACGCCGAGGGGGAATGGGTGGTGGTCCTCCAGGCGCCCCGACGGGGGGCCAACGTCCGGCCGGCGGGAGAGGACGTACGGGCTGGAGAGGTCGTCCTCTCTCCCGGTTGCGTCCTTCGCCCCCAGGAGATCGGGATGCTGGCCGCGCTGGGCCGGACCGAGGTCGCCGTCATCCGGCGGCCGCGGGTTGCCATCCTCGCGACCGGCGACGAGGTTGTCCCTCCGTGGGAAACTCCCGGTCCAGGGCAGATTCGGGACGCGAATTCCTATACCGTCGCCGCACAGGTCCGACGGTACGGGGGTATCCCTCTGATCCTGGGCATCGCGCGGGACGAGGAATCCCTGATCCGGGAGGGCGTGCGCCGGGCGCTGGAGGAGCGCGCCGATCTGGTGGTAACCTCCGGAGGGGTCTCCATCGGGGATTTTGACCTGGTCAAGCAGGTCCTGGCGGCGGAAGGGGAGATGCGGTTCTGGTCTCTGCGGATGAAGCCGGGGCGCCCGATGGCCTTCGGCGTGGTGGCGGGGGTGCCCCTGGTTGGACTGCCGGGGAACCCCGTCTCCGCGATGGTGGCGACGGAACTTTTTATCCGGCCCGCGCTGCTGAAGATGCAGGGGTTCCAGGAATGGCTCTGGCCGGAGGTCCGGGCCCGCCTGCGGGAGCCGATCCCCCGGAAGGACAACCGCCGTCACTACCTTCGGGTTCGCCTGCAAGAGACGCCGGACGGGCTGGAGGCAACCCTGACCGGAGACCAGGGGTCTGGCATCCTGAGTTCGCTGGTGAAGGCCGACGGACTGGCGGTCATCCCGGAGGACGTGGATCACCTGCCCGCCGGAACGGAGGTACGGGTGCTTCTGCTGCGGTAGGAGCGACCGGCCGGTCGTCTCTACCGCTGGGTCGCCGGGATGAAGATGCGGAAGGGCAGAGGCTCAAAGGCCAGCGTCAGACTCAGGTAGTCCTCGCTGTATCCACCGACGGCGTAGATGGTCATATCCACCACGCCGGTACCGACCCCGTACCATTCTCCCACCAGGGGCGTCTCTACAGGTGTCCACCCCTCCTGGGACGGGGCGTACCGTTCGTTGAAGCCCAGGTAACTTCCCCAGCCCCCGCCGCCGATGGCGTAGATCTGGCTGGGGGGGGGCGGCGGGGGGGCCG
>DAOUBO010000596.1:0-5240 GCA_034432695.1 Anaerolineae bacterium
CCCGCCGCAGCCCCTCCTCTTCGCCCAGGCCCATGTGGGAGCCGGGGTGGAGGACCAGGTAGGGGATGCCCAGCGCCTCACACCGCTCCAGTTCCACGATGAGCGTATCGCGGGATTTCCGCCACAGGTCATCGTCGGGCGCGGCGGGGTTGGGCAGGTAGGACGCGTGGCCGACGATAGGGTGAATGCCGGTCTCCGCCGCCCTCTCCTGGAAGAGGCGGATCTCCTCGTCGGTCAGGGGAGTGACCGCCCAGGAGCGGCTGGATTTGACGAAGATCTGGACGGCGTCGCAGCCCACGGACCGGGCCCGCTCAAAGGCCAGGTGGAGCCCGCCGCTGATGGACTCATGGGCGCCCAGTCTCATCCTGCTCTTCCTTGGCCTCGCGGGTCAGCCGGGCCAGTTCTTCCTCCAGGTCCTCCAGTTCCTGGACCATCGCCGGAGGGACGGAGTGTTTGGGCATCCGGGCCCGCAGGTCGGCGATGCGCTGTCGGAGTTCCTGGATGCGTGCTTCCTGGCTCATTCCTCAATCCGATAGGAGGTGGTGATGGTCGCGGTTTTGGCCAGCATCGCGGAGACGGAGCAGTACTTGGTCTGAGAGAGTTCTATGGCCCGCTCCACGGCTTTGGGGTCCACCCCTTTGCCTTTGACGATGTACTCCAGATGGATTTTCGTGTAGACCCTGGGGTGGTCATCGGCCCGCTCTGCGGTGGCCCGAACCTGGAGGCCGGTGAAGGGCTGTCGCTTCTTCTGGAGGATGGAGACGACGTCCATCGCGGTGCAGCCGCAGAGGCCGATAAGGACGACTTTCATCGGGGTGGGGCCCGTCTCCGGCCGATCCTCCCCTTCCAGGGCGTGGTCTATCACGATGGCGGGGCCGCCGGCCTCTCCGACCAGCCGCAGCCCCGGCCCGATCCAGGTGACCTGTGCTTCGGTGGGCATCAGTACCTCCTGTCAGATGGTTTTGGTCGTTTTGGCTTTCAGGTTGCGTGCCTTGGCTCGTATCCCCGGCGAGTTGTCCGAACTTCGGGCAGCGACCTGTTCTGTCCGGACGGGCGTTTTTGTCGCCCTCCCGGGCTGGTTGGGAAGGGGAAGGGCGGGGACCCCGCAGCGCGTTTCAGAACCCCAACCACTGCAGGACCTGGGGCGGCACCCAGAACCCTCCAAGGCCCCATCGGAGCCGCACAAAGGTGGAGGCTCCCAGCAGCAGCGCGCTGAAGGCGATGAGCGCGTAGTCCCGCGGCGCGTAGCGCAGTTCGTGCAGCCAGGTGCGGGGGCGCAGCCCGAAACAGCGCAGGTCCATCGCGTTGATGATGTCCTCTGCCCCCACGATGGCGTTGATGGTCACCGGGACGATCAGCGGGGCCATCTTCCGAATCTGGGCAATCGGTCCCCCGGTAAGTTTTTCCACCTCGTATCCGCGCGCCCGCTGCGCGTCCAGCGTGATGCCAAAGTCCCGCGCCAGGGTGGGCACGAACCGGAAGGCCAGGTCCACGGAGAAGGCCACCCGGTCCGGAAGCCCCAGGCGGCGGAAGGTGACCCCGTAGTGGTTGGGGTTGAAGGTGTAGGCCACCGGGATGAAAAGGATGGCGACGGTGAGCATCCGCACCATCTGGGCGAACGCAAAGACCAGTTTCTCCACCGTGATGGTGAGGCCCCCCGTCCATCCCACGACTGGAACGGTCCACCGGGCCTCCCAGATGGTGTGGGCCGTGCTCCGGAGAACCTCGGTGGGGCCGCCCCGCCCGGTCAGCACCGTGTTGATCCCGATGATGACCACCACCAGGGCCAGGACGAACGTCCACACCCGGCGGGTCTCCCGCCAGGTCAGCCGGGCCAGGGCGTAATAGGTCAGGGTCAGGGCGAAGAAGAGGAGCAGGAACCGAAGGTCCCAGAACTGGATAACGGAGAAGAGGACGGCCAGCATAAAGATCCACCGGGCCCTGGGGTCCAGCCGCTGGATCAGGGTATCCCGTTCTTTATACCGCCATGAGACCAGCATATTGGGCCTCGTGCAGGCCGGAGTTCACTCCTTCTCGTAGGGCTGGCCGTCGGCCGCCGGGGGCACCGCCTCCCCAACCACCCCGGCCAGGACGACGATGGTGACCAGATAGGGCGCCATCAACAGGAACTGGGAGGGGATGGGGACCCGCAGGATGGCCAGTTTGGTCTGCAGCGCGTCGGCGAAGCCGAAGATGAGCGCCGCGCCAAAGGCTCCGAAGGGCATCCACTTGCCGAAGATCATCGCCGCCAGGCCGATGAAGCCCTTCCCCGCCGTCATCAACTCGTCAAACCGGCCCACCGACCCCAGGATAAGGAACGCCCCGCCCAGCGCGGCGACCATCCCCCCGATGGTCACGTTCACGTAGCGGGTCTTGAAGACGTTGACCCCCAGCGTGTCGGCGGCGCGGGGATGTTCGCCCACGGCCCGGGTCCGCAGCCCCCAGCGGGTGTAGAAGAGGACGACGTGGACAACGACCAGCAGAATGTAGAGCAGATAGACCAGCAGGTTCTGCTCAAAAACCACCGGGCCGATGATGGGGATGTGGGAAAGGAGCGGGATGGCGACCGGCTGCATGGTGCCGGTGTTGTTCAGTTGCTGGAAGTGGGCCAGGATGCGGGCGCTCAGGAAACTGGTGACGCCCACTGCGAGGATGTTGACGGCCGTCCCGGCGATAATCTGGTTGACCTTGAAGCGGACGGCCAGGACGGCCAGCAGGAGCCCCATCAGCGCGCCGGAGATCAACGCGCAGATCAGCCCGAAGGACATGGAGGCCCACGACGGCCATCCCCAGACGTTCAGCGCCAGGCTTCCCATCAGGGCGGCCGTGAACGCGCCCGTCAGCATCATCCCCTCAATCCCGATGTTGATGACCGCGCATCGCTCACAGATCACCCCGGAGAGGCCAGCCAGCGCGATGGGGACGGCCCGCAGGAGGGCGCTATTGAGCATGCCAGTCAGGTTGAAGGACTGCCCCCGCGCGGCCCAGGTGAGAAACGCCCAGACGAAGAGCCCGGCGACCGCGCCCAGGGCCAGGTTGACCCGCCGGAAACCGCGCGCCAGTTGCCAGCCGCCCAGAAACGCGCACACCATCGCCAGCGCGTAGAGCGTTGGCGTTGTCGGCAGGACCAGGTCTGGCACAGGGGCGTACCGCCCGGCACTTCCGAAGTTCAGAACGAAGGTGCTGGTCTCGCCGGCCGCTGCGGCCCGCGCGAAAAGGAGGTAGATCAGCAGCCCCGCTCCGATGAAGATGAACCCGTACGTCCGGGCCCGGCGAGGGGAGATTCCCCCCCGAGCGGCGATGCGCTCCCAGGTAGAAGCGGATGTCGCCATCTACAGTTCCTCCATAGCCTGCAGATATGCCTGGATAGCCTCCTGGATATTCCGCTCCAGCGAAGGCAAATCCTGTAGGTCGGATTGCCAATCCGACCTACTTGCCGGTCAACTGCAATCCTGGGGCAACTGCTCGCAGTTGCCCTCCTCCCCTGGCTGAGAGGGCCAGGGAAGAGGGGGAGAGGTTTTGTTTTCGCGGTGGTGCAGCCGCCGCAACAAACCGCAACAAAGATGATCCGCTACACCCGCCCCCAGCCCCGGGTGAAGACCATCTCGGCGGTCTCTTTGGGGGCGCGGATCCGGTAGATGAAGCGGATGATCTCCGGTGCGGCGATGAAGATGATGATGAGCGCCTGGAGGATGGAGATGATGTCTATGGGGACGTGGGCCACGCCCTGCATCCGCTGTGCGCCCGCCCGCAGAAAGCCGAAAAGCAGCGCGGCCAGCAGAACTCCCACCGGATGGCTCTTTCCCAGCAGGGCCAGGGCGATGGAGTCAAACCCGTAGCCGGAGAAGAAGGCGTTGGGCATAAAATGGAGCACGCCCAGGATGTCGTGGGCCCCGGCCAGCCCCGCCAGTCCGCCGCTGATGAACATCGCCAGGACGATGTTGCGGGCCACGCTGATCCCCGCCGTCCGCGCCGCGCGGGGGTTGGCCCCCACGGCGCGAATCTCAAACCCCACCGTCGTCTTGAAGAGCAGCCAGTAGACGAACCAGACGGCGACCAGGGCCAGAATCAGCCCCGCGTTGAGCCGGATGGAGAGGTCGTGCGGGAAGAACTGGGGGAGGTACGCCGTGGGGAGAATCTCCGGACTCACCGGACGGGAGTCGCCGGGGCGGGCCATCGGGCCGCCCACCTGGAGCAGGTAGTCCGCCAGGCGGTAGGAGATGTAGTTGAGCATAATGGTCGTGATGACCTCGTGGGCGCCGGTTCGGGCTTTGAGGACGCCCGCGATGGAGGCCCAGAGCGCGCCGCCCAGCATCCCCGCGGCCAGCGCCAGCGGCAGATGGATGAACCAGGGCAGCCCCTTCACCGCGTAGCCCACATAGACCGAGGCCAGCCCGCCGATGAAGTACTGCCCCTCCGCGCCGATGTTGAAGAGGCCGCAGCGGAACCCCAGCGCCACGGCCAGCCCGGCGAAAATGTAGGGCGTTGCCAGCCGCAGGCTCTCCGTCAGCGGGTAAATGGCCCGCAGCAAGCGCGCGCTCTCCCCCGTCTCCAGCCAGATCTGGAGGCCGGTGAAGATACGGGCCGGGTTGCCGAACGCACCCTCAAAGAACGCGCCGTAGGCTTTGACGACCGACGTCCCGGCGGCGACCAGTCCAGCGCCGATTCCCTGGCCGAAGGCATCCCAGACCCGGGGGTCAAACGCGGCGATGAAGAGGGCGCCGACCACCAGCGCGGTGAAGATCGCCAGGAAGATCATCGCCACCGATTGCCAGTTCCAGGCCCGGATGCGGGCCCACAGCCGCCGTTCCAGGTCTTCCCCGCGAGGCCCAACCTGGGTCCGGATGCGGCCGGTGCGGAGCCCCTCGGTGATTTCCCGAATCTTGCCCCGCACCTCGGAGGGGACGGCTACGTCGGCCGCGTGGTATGGCGCCAGGCCGATGCCGTCGTTGCGCAGGTCAAACCGCAGGGTGCCTCCCTGGAGTTTCCCGGCCGCCGCCAGCGAGAGGACCTCGTAGACGGCCCGGTCCACCCGCTTGACCGCGCTGGTCAGCAGCCGGTCGGCGCCCGGCTCGGCCCCCTCCCGGAACGTCGTTACCCAGTGGTCCTGGTCGGAGCCGATGACCCAGGCTCCGGCCGCGGCGGCGGCCCGGATGGCCGCGCTGCCGCATCCTCCGGCGGCCGCGAAGAGGACGGCCTCTCCCTGCCCCACCAGTTCTCCGGCGGCCTCCTGGCCCCGC
>DAOUBO010000597.1:0-1571 GCA_034432695.1 Anaerolineae bacterium
GTGGGGGGCGCGCGCCCCGCCCGGCGGGCCCTCCGCGACGATCGCCTGATTCCAGCCAGGGGGGAGGAGACCGTGAGGGGAGAACTCCGGAAAACGCTCTTTTATCTTCGTTATGCGATGGGCAACTTCGCCAACACCATCGCCTACCAGGTCTTCGGCAACCGCATTCAGTTCTACTACGTGGACATCCTGGGGCTGAACGCGGCGGTGGCCGGCATCATCTGGACCCTCTACGGCTTCTGGAACGCCGTCAACGACCCGCTGATGGGCCAGATTTCCGACCGGACCCGCAGCCGGATGGGCCGGAGAGTCCCCTATATCCTCTTCGGCGCCATCCCCCTGGGCCTCTCGTTCTTCTTCCTCTGGACGCCGCCGGGCCGCAGCCCCGCCGTCCTGGCCGCGTACTTCTTCCTCATCCTCTTCATCTTTGACGGCCTCTACAGCCTGACCTGGATCGCCTACACCTCCCTCTTCCCGGAGATCGCGACGACGGTGCGGGACCGGGTCAACCTCTCCGCCGCGCGGGAGGTGCTGGCGGTTATCGCACTGCTCCTCTCCTTCATCCTGGCGCCCATCCTGGCGGATACGGTGGGGTACATCTGGATGGGGGCCATGATGGGCGCGCTGGTCGCCGCCGGGTATCTGGTCGCCGCCGTCGGCATCCGGGAGCGGCCGCTGACGGGGAAGGAGGACGCTGTCGGCATGCTTCAGGCCCTGAAGATCGTCCTTTCCAGCCGCCCGTTTCGCTGGTTCCTGGGCGCGAACATGGCGAAGGAGTACATCTGGCTGGCTCTGGCGGCGACGCTTCCTTTCTGGCGCAAGTACGCCCTGGGCATTCTGGGCCCGACGGAGGTGTTCGGAATGCGGATGAATCCGGGGGACGTGGAGGCCATCCTGCTGGGGGTGCCCATTCTGCTCACCGCGCCCTCCATCCTCCTCTGGCGGCCCATCGTCCCCCGCCTGGGCTACCGCCGGGCCTGGATTTTAGCCAGTTTCGTCTTCATCCCCGGGTTCCGGCTGATGCCCTTCGCCCGTGACTTCTCCATGGGCCTTCTGGGGACAGTCCTGGCCGCGCCAGGGCTGGCGGGCTCTATGATAATGCCGTTCCCTGTCCTCTCGGAGATTGTGGACGACGACGCGGCCCGGCACGGCTACCGTCGGGAGGGCATCTTCTTCGGGATGAACGCGGGGATCATCAAACTGGCCTTCTCCGCGCAGGGGGTGCTCTTTGCGGCGGTGATGTCCGCTGCCGGATATGTTGCCGGGAGCGACGTCCAGCCGGCCAGCGCGGTCTGGGGGATCCGCTTCCTTATCGGCATCACCCCCATCATCGCCTGCCTCATCATTGCCTGCTGCATGTACAAATACCCGCTGGGGCGGGCCCGCGCGGTGAAGGGCGCGGCGGTGCAGAAAGCCGTTGCGCCGGGCTGCGAATAGGCCTGGAGTGGCGACCCCTCACAAGTGTAGGTTTTTGGGCGGAGATAGGCCCCGCCCCTTGTCCACAGGGTACGCCTGTCAGGTTGTTGGCCCTCACCCCACCCCTTGCCCCCTCCCCTCGCCTCGGGCCGTGG
>DAOUBO010000598.1:0-2598 GCA_034432695.1 Anaerolineae bacterium
CGACGCCCATCGTGCGTTCGGAAGGGCGGAGCGGCTTCCACTCCAGCGCCGGGAACATCCGCTACGACTGCATCCTGGTCTGCCGGAAGATACCGGGCGCGGGCCGCCCCTCGCAGAACATCGGGAGCGACCCATTCGCCCCCAAAGCGCGCATTCTGGAGGATGCCCGCCGCTGGATAGAGCGGACCCTGAACTCCGGCCTTCCCGTCAACCCGGTAGACGTCTTCACCGTTGTTATGGGCAAGACGGTGGAGTTCTACACCCGTGCGGTGGCCGAGGGGGCAGCAGACGGCAGGGAGGACCATCTGGCCGTACTGGTGGAAGAAATGGCAGCAGAGGCAGAGAAAATGGGAAAGGCTCTGGCCGAAACCGTCCCTCCCAGCCCCCGCCAACTGGCCCTGTTCTAAACGCACGCTTCACTCACGCGGTTCGTAGTTCGTAGTGCGGCACGGAACGAAGTGGAGTACCGCTGAAAAAACGCCACTCCGCTTCGCTTCGTGGCTCACTACGAGCGGGGCGTAGTGCGGAGCGGGGCGTTCGTAGTGCGGCACGGAACGAAGTGGAGTGCCGCTGAAAAAACGCCACTCCGCTTTGCTTCGTGGCTCACTACGAGCGACGCCATTCCGCCGCTTCGTGGCTCGCTACGAGCGGGGCGTAGTGCGGCGGGGCGTTCGTAGTGCGGCACGGAACGAAGAAGTGGAGTGCCGCCGGGAAAAAGTTCACCCTTTTGCGCAACACGCAACACAGAGCACGCCATCCCCGAGGAGGTCCAGCGATGTCCGAACAGGTTGTCGGTAAATCTGTCCCCCGGGTAGACGCCCGTGCCAAAGTGACCGGCGAGGCGAAGTACCCCGGCGACTTCTCCATGCCGGGGATGCTGTATGCTAAGATCCTCTTTGCCGGGCGGCCCCATGCCCGCATCCTGAGCATAGATACCTCGGAGGCGGAAAAGGTCCCCGGCGTTGTTGCCATCTTCACCGCGAAGGACGTGCCCGTCAACGAATACGGCCTCCAGACCCCCGACCAGCCCGTCCTCTGCGGGCCCGGCTCCGCCAAACCCGGCGCCGACGTCGTCCGCTGGGTGGGCGACCAGGTGGCCCTCATCGTCGCCGAGACGGAGGAGGCCGCCGCCCGCGCCCGGGACCTGATCCGGGTGGAGTACCAGGACCTCCCCGTTATCACCGACCCCTTTGAGGCGATGAAGCCGGACGCCTACCCCATCCACCCGCCCCGTGCCCCCAACCCCGTCCATCCGGAACTCCGGACGGAGGGGAACTGGCTCAGCCACCACCAGATCCGCAAAGGGGACGTGGAGGCCGCCTGGGCCCGGTGCGACGTCATCGTGGAGGCCGAGTACCGGCTCCCCTCCCAGGAGCACGCCTACCTCCAGCCGGAGGCCGGCCTGGCCTACATAGACGACGAGGGGAGGGTGACCGTCGTCGTCGCCGGGCAGTGGACCTGGGAGGACCAGCACCAGATCGCCCACGCGCTGGACATCCCCCCGGAGCAGGTGCGGGTGATTTACCCGGCCATCGGCGGCGCCTTCGGCGGACGGGAGGACATGTCCGTCCAGATCGTCCTGGCCCTGGCGGCCTGGAAACTCCGCCGTCCGGTGAAGATCGTCTGGACCCGGGAGGAATCCATCATCGGGCACGGCAAGCGGCACCCGCTCTGGGCCCGCTGCAAATGGGGCGCGACGCGCGATGGGAAACTGGTGGCCGCCGAAGTGCGCATCGTCGCCGACGGCGGCGCCTACTGCTACACCACCAATAAGGTCATGGGGAACACGACGGTGACCTGCACCGGGCCCTACGAAATCCCCAACGTGAAGGTGGATGTGGACGCCTACTACACCAACAACCCGCCCAGCGCGGCCTTCCGGGGCTTCGGCGCCCCGCAGGGCATCTTCCTGGCTGAGACGCAGATGAACAAACTGGCCGAGGCGCTGGGGATGGACCCGGTGGAACTGCGGGTGCGCAACCTCCTGCGGGAGGGAAGCCTGACCGCGATGGGCACGCCGCTGCCGGGCGGGGTCAATCTGGTGGAGGTGGTGGAGCGGTGTGCGGCCGCTGCCGGGTGGACGAAGACGGAGGCCGGATGGCGCAGGCCCGAACTCCCCCAGCCCGCCGGCCCTGTTCGGCGGGGGATCGGCTTCGCCGCGGGCTTCAAGAACATCGGCTTCTCCTTCGGCTACCAGGAGAACTGCTGGGCGAAGGTGGAACTGCACGGGGGAGCGGAGATAGAGGAGGCCATCGTCTACATCGGCAGCGCCGACGTCGGCCAGGGGGCCCACACCGTCATCGTCCAGATGGCCGCGGAGGCGCTGGGGATCCCCGTGGAGCGGGTCCGCCTGGTCCCCTCCGACACGGCCACCAGCCCCGGCAGTTCCGGCTCCGCGTCCGCTTCCCGGACCACCTTTATGGCCGGGAACGCCGTGCGGGGCGCGGCCGCGGCCGCGCTGGAGAAGTGGAGCGCGGAGGAACGGCCCGCCGTCGCCGAATACACCTACCTGGCGCCGAAGACCACCCCCTTTGACCCCGAGACCGGCTACGGGACCCCCCACTTCGCCCCCGGCCAACACGCCGCGGCGGGGGGGGG
>DAOUBO010000599.1:0-2395 GCA_034432695.1 Anaerolineae bacterium
ACCGCCGAGACGCAGAGGGCGCAGAGATTAGGTTCAATGTAGAACTCTGCGCTCTCGGCGCCTCTGCGGTGAGTTTTTGCAAATCCCTTTGTGCCCTTCGTGAATCCTTCGTGCCCTTTGTGGGATGGAAAAACCACGAAGGACACAAAGGACGCACAAAGGACACGATGAATCTTGCCCTACGGCAAGACGAATCTTGCCCCACGTTGTCAGGAGAACCCGATGATAGACTTTCGTCTGACCGAAGAGCAGGAGCGCATCCGGCGGCTGGCCCACGAGTTCGCCGAGCGGGAGATCCGGCCCGTGGCCGCCCACTACGACGAGACGGAAGAGATGCCCTGGCCGGTTCTGGAAAAAGCGGCGCGGGTCGGGCTGACCTCCTTCCAGTACCCGGAGGAGTACGGTGGGGGCGGGATGACAAGCGCTCTGGTCGCCTGTCTGGTGGCGGAGGAACTGGCCTGGGGATGCCTGGGGATCGCTACGGCCATCGCCGGCGCCGGCCTGGCGGCAGTCCCCATCATGCTGGCGGGGACGCCAGAGCAGAAGGCCCGGTATCTGCCCCGCTTCTGCAACGGGGTTTACCTGGGCTCCTTCGCCCTCACCGAACCGGATGCCGGTTCCGACGCGGCCTCCATCCGCACAACCGCCGTCCGCAAGGGCGACCGGTATATCCTGAACGGTCAGAAGCGGTTCATCACCCACGGTGGCATCGCCGACCTCTACGTCATCTTCGCCACCGTCGCGCCGGGAACGGGCCACCGGGGCATCACGGCCTTCATCGTGGAGAAGGGGACCCCCGGCCTCTCGGCGGGCAAAAAGGAAAAGAAAATGGGGATGCGCGCCTCGCATACCGGCGACGTTATTCTGGAGGACGTGGAGGTGCCGATGGAGAATCGGCTGGGGGAGGAAGGACAGGGCTTCTACATCGCCATGCAGTCCTTTGAGCCCACCCGGCCGATGGTCGCGGCTATGGCCGTCGGGGTGGCACGGGCCGCCTACGAATACGCGCTTCAGTACGCCCGCGAGCGGGTCCAGTTCGGCAAACCCATCATCACCAAGCAGGCCATCCGCTTCCTCCTGGCGGATATGGCAACGGAGATAGACGCGGCCCGCCTTCTGGCCTGGCGAGCCGCGTGGATGGTGGACCAGGGGATGCCTGCCAACATTCAGGCCAGTATGGCCAAAGCCTTCGCCGCCGATATGGCGATGCGGATTACCACCGACGCAGTGCAGATTCTGGGCGGCTACGGCTACATGCGGGATTACCCAGTGGAGAAGTGGATGCGGGATGCCAAAATCCTGCAGATTGTGGAAGGAACCAGCCAGATTCAACGGGTGGTCATTTCCCAGATGCTGGCGATGGGCATGGAATGACCCCCTGCCAGGAGATGTTGGATGCATCCGGAAACTTCGTACCCTGTCCTGACCGACGGCTCCCGACTGATCGTGGAATCCTGTGTCCGGGCCGGAGCGGACACGTACGTGGGGTATCCCATCACCCCGGCCAGCCTCATCTTCTTCTACGCCAGCCGCCGGTTCCCCATCGCGCTGGCCGCCCCCGACGAGATCACCGCCCTCCAGTGGATGGCGGGCCTCTCCGCCGCCGGTCACCTCCCCGTCTCCGCCACCGCTTTCCCCGGCTTCGCCCTGATGGTGGAGTCCTTCAACATGGCCTATATGATGGAACTCCCCATGCTGGTCGTTCTGACCCAGCGGCTGGGGCCCTCCACCGGCACCGCCACGGCCGGCGCTCAGGGCGACCTGCTCCTGCTGGACGGGCTGATCTCCGGCGGCTACCCCTTCCCCGTCTTCTGCATCGCCGACATAGAGGACTGCTGGACCCTGCCCCCTATCGCGCTGCGGACGGCGGTGGACCTGCGGACCCCCGTTGTGCTGCTGACCTCCAAGGAGATGGTGATGACCCAGGAACGGGTGGACCTGGCCGCGCTGCCGCCGATAGAGCCGGTCCGCCGGACCTTCTATGAAGGCCCCGGCCCCTACTTCGCCTACGATGCCGGCGACGGCCTTGTTCCCCCCTTCCTCCCGGTGGGGAACGGCCGCCACCAGGTCCGGCTGAACGCGTCCACCCACGACCGCCGCGGCATCATCCAGCACACGAGCGATGAGGCGATGGCCAACACCCGCCGCCTTCAGCAAAAAGTGGAGGCGCTGCCCCCCGTTCTCTACACGCTGGACGAACAGGAAGGAGCCCGGACGCTGGTCGTGGCATACGGGATCACGGCGGGCGCGGCGCGGGAGGCCGTTCTGGCCCTCCGGGCCGAGGGGACCTCCGTCTCCCTCCTGATCCCTCGCACTCTGATCCCGGTCCCTGCAGCGTACTACGACATCCTGGACCGCTACCCGCACGTGGTCATCGCGGAGGAGAACCTGCAGG
>DAOUBO010000600.1:0-8740 GCA_034432695.1 Anaerolineae bacterium
CCCCCCCCCCGTCGGGCCGGCCCCGGCCATGTTCAGGGCGATGGGAAGGAGCAGAAGCCCCATTGCGTTCATTCGCCGGGCTCCCCACAGAACCGGGATGAGCCCGATCCCCGCGGCAACCGCGCAGACGGCCAGTCCGGCCAGGCCGGCCCGCAGCGCAGCCGCCCCGTCCTGGCCCTGGGCCCATTCCCCCAGCGCGGGCACCGCCACCACCACGGCCAGGATGAAGGCCAGGACCCCCGCGCTGACGGCCCGGTAGTTCATCCGCCCCACCAGCCGGGCCGCGGCCCGCGCCGCGCCCAGAAGGGCAAAGAAGGCAAGGGTCCCCGTCAGCAGGATGGCCGCGACTGCCTGGTAGAAGAAACGGGGATCGTAGGGACGCCAGACCGTGCTCAGCATCCAGGCCATCCCGCCGCGGGTCAGCAGCAGGCCAGGGATGAAGAAGAGCAGAAAGCCCCCCACGTAGTAGACGACTTTGGAGGCCCCCTGGGAGAGGATGAAGAGCCGGTCATCCCGCTGAGCGGTCGCATGCCCGGCGATCAGCCCCCCGATGCCACCCGTCACGACAGGGAAGAAGGCGGCGAACAACCCACCCAGCGTCCCAGCAAAGACGCCCCGCAGCACCAACCCCGGCGTGGCGTCCACGCTCCGCGCGATGTACTGCGGCGGCAGCGCTGTCTGCGCCAGCAGGTTCTGGAGCACCCAGGGGACCGCAAAGAGGCCGACGAAGGCCGGAAGGAGGTTCTGATAGGCCACGTGGACTGGAAGGATGGGCCGGTACATCAGAACAAAGCCCAGCAGGCCGGAGAGGAGAAAGGTCGCCAGCCCCGCCGCCAGGCTGCGCCAGCCGTCCCACCACCGCCGCCACCCCGCGGGCGCCCGGTCAGTGCCCTTGGGCCATTCGGAGAGAAGCATAAAAGCGATGACCGACCACAGGATCCAGTGCAGATGACGCTGGAGGATGGCTTTCAGCGCGGGAAAAAGATGAGGGGCGAAGGGGGTCAGGATCAGAAGGGCGGCGATCCCGCCCAGACTGCCGATGCCGGTCAGCACGGCGGCCTCGTAGCCGCGCCCCTGCAGCAGATACTTCTGCCCTGGCAGGACGACGAAGAGCATGGACTCGTCCGGCGCGGCAAAGAAGATGCTGGGGATGGTGTTCAGCACGGAGTAGGCCGTGATCATCCCCAGAAAGAGCATCGCCATCCCCTCCGGTGCCAGAAGGGGCTCCAGGAAGACGGATGCCAGGAGGAGAAAACCCGCGACGTTGTAGATGTGGACGGCGGGCAGAAAGGAGAGAGGAGCAGCCACCAGGGCTCCCAGCAGGGCATAGAGGAGCGCGCGGAGAAACTCCGGCAGCGAGACCATCACTCCCTACCCTCCCCCGATGGCCGGAAAGAGGCAGAGGACGTCTCCCTCCTGAAGGGGCTGGGCCAGGTCGGGCGTCCGCCCGTTGACCAGGACAACGCTCTCCTCCAGCGGGATCGGGAGTTCGCCCACCACGTCCTGAACTGTGCTCCCCTCCGGCACCTCGGCCTCGTAGGAAGAGGACGCGGCGTCCGGCGGCAGGTATCGCTGGTAGTCCGCCAGCAGTTTGATCCGGATCTTCATGGCCCCAGGAGAAAATCCTCACACTGAGGCACGGAGGACACGGGGTAAAACCTTCATGCCCTGTGCCCTCTGTGCCCCCGTGTGAGAGAAAACCCCCACACCAAGGCACGGAGAACACGGGGGCACAACCCCTGTGCCCTCTGTGCCCCCGTGTGAGCGAAAACCCCCACACCGAGGCACGGAGAACACGGGGGCACAACCCCTGTGCCCTCTGTGCCCCTGTGTGAGAATAGCACAGGATGAGGAAGATGTCAAACCCCGCGCCGCCGGGCCCGGATTTGCCCCAACGGCAGGTTGGAGTAAAATGAAAGCAAAAACGGGGGGGAACCGATGAGCGGCAAAGTCGTTCTCATCACGGGGGCTTCGTCCGGCATCGGCAAAGCCTGCGCCGAGCACCTGGCCCGGAAGGGATACCAGGTCTTCGGCACCAGCCGCCGCGCGCCGCACAGCCCGGAGGTCGCCCCCGCCGGCCCCACACTGCTCTATATGGACGTGAACGACGACCGCTCCGTCCAGGAGGGGGTGGACTTCGTCCTCCGGCAGGCAGGGCGGCTGGACGCGGTGGTGAACAACGCTGGCTTCGGCATCGCGGGAGCAGTGGAGGATACCTCCATTGAGGAAGCAAAGGCCCAGCTGGAGACCAACTTTTTCGGGACCTTTCGGGTCTGCCGGGCGGTGCTCCCGGTGATGCGGGCTCAGGGCAGAGGGACCATCGTGAACATCAGTTCGCTGGGCGGCGTCATCGCGCTTCCTTTCCAGGGGCTCTACAGCGCGTCCAAATTCGCCGTGGAAGCGCTGACGGAGGCGCTCCGGATGGAGGTCCGGCCCTTCGGGATACGGGTCGTCCTGGTGGAGCCGGGGGATACCCGGACCGGCTTCACAGACCACCGCATTCGGGTCGCCGCATCGGCCGACTCGGTCTATGCGCCCTTCTTTGAGCGCGCCCTGCGGGTGGTGGAAACCGATGAGCGCAACGGCGCTCACCCGGAGGCCATTGCCCGCGTGGTGGAGCGGATTCTGCGCCATCCCAACCCGGCCCCCCGCTACCGGGTCGGCCCCTTCGTCCAGCGGCTGGCGGCTGTCCTCAAGGGCATCCTGCCCGACCGGCTCTTCCTGTGGGCCATCGCAAAGTACTACCGGCTTTAGGAGGCGCCCGATGAATGTCGTGAACCGTATCCTCATTGTGGCCATGCTGTTGCTGACCATTCCCCTCTGCGCGGCCCTGCTGGTGGCGCCGATCCCCGTCCTCAGCGCCGTACAGGACTGGGCTGCCCAGACCCTTCGCTGGCTCAATGGAATCGCCGCGCCGTTCCGCTTTCTCGCTGGCACCGTTCTGGCCCTCGTCTGGCTTGTGGTTGGCGCCCTCCTGCTGTGGCTGGAACTGCGCCGCCCGCCCCGCCGGATGGTGCGGGTGGAGCGGGTGGACGGAGGAAAGGTGGAAATCAGTCTGAGCGCCGTCAACGACCATATCGCCTACGAACTGGAGCAACTGCCCGGCGTCCTTCGGGTCCGCCCTCGCTCCCGCGCCGTCAAAAACGCTGTCGCTGTGGAGGTGGAGGTGGAGACCGCGAGCGAACGAAACATCCCGGACCAGGCGGCGCGGATTCTGGAGACCATCCAGCAAACCCTGGAAGAGAAAATCGGTGTCCGGATGGCCCAGCCCCCTCAGGTTCGGCTGCGCTCTTCCCCCGCCCCCGCCGTCCCACGGCGCCCGGCGGGCGGATAGGGGGCAGGGAAGGAGAGCCCTGGAGGCATCGGACAACGGCCGACGCGTCTGTCCGAGGAGATGGGGACACGCTCTGCACTCTGGCCCTGCAGGGCATACGCAGGCAAGGGTGCAAGATGAATCCTGCGCTGCAAGATAAATCTTGCGCTACATAGGTGGGGACACGCTCTGTGCCCTGGCCCTGCAGAGCGCCCCCAATTCCCCCAACGGAGGGGATGAAGTGCTTCGCTCCTACGACCACGGCCCCGTCACCCGGCTGAAGATGGCCCGAACCCTCTTCGGACGTCCGCTCTATACCGTCCAGGCCTACCTGGTGGACGGCCTGTTGATTGACACCGGATGCCCTGGAACGGCGGAGGAACTGCTCGCGTGGTGCCGGGGTCGGGCCATCCACCAGGTCGTGAACACCCACCACCACGAGGACCACTCCGGCGGGAACAACCGGCTTCAGCAGGAACTGGGCCTGCGGGTCGCCGCGCCGGAGAAGGCGGTCCCGATTCTGGCAAATTTCCCGCGGCTTCCTCTCTACCGACGACTCGTTTGGGGTCAGCCCCGAGATGTCTCTGCAGAACCCCTGGGCACGACCGTAGAGACCGACCGCTACCGCTTCCTCGTCATCCCGACCCCAGGCCATTCCCCCGACCACGTCTGCCTCTTTGAACCCCGAGAAGGCTGGCTGTTCAGTGGCGACCTCTTCATCCACGAGCGGGCACGACTGATCCGGAGGGAGGAAAACGCCTGGGAGATTCTCCGCTCCCTGAAAAAGGTGCTGGACCTGGAGCCCCGGCGCATCTACTGCGCCCACGCGGGCATCGTGGAGGACGCGGTCGGCGCCATTCGGCGCAAGATGGCCTACTGGGAAGATCTGGCCGCACGGGCGCAGGACCTCGCCGGACAGGGGCTTCCCATCCCCGAAATCACCCATCGCCTGCTGGGTCCAGAGACCCTGATGACCCACCTGACCGGCGGGGATTTCTCCAAACAGAACCTGATCGCTTCCCTGCTGGCCTCCGATGGATGACCAACCAGCAGCCCGGTTCATTGGTGAGCCTGTAGAGGTTCTCTACGACCGACCCCCGGCGCTGGAGAAACGGCCCGGTCCGCCCGACGGCTTCGTCTGGAAGGGACGGGTCTACCGGGTCGCGGCCGTGCTGCGGGAGTGGCACGACTATCGGCCACGGGGCAAAACCGCCGCGTTTTACCTCAAAGAGCGGGGGTCCTACCGGGCTAAAGCCGTTGAACGCCGGGGCACCTGGGGAGTCGGGCGGGACTACTACCGGGTCCGGACCGAGAGCGGCGAAGTCTTTGACCTCTACTACGACCGGGCCCCTCAGGGGCCGGGACCCGAGAAACGCCAAGGCGGGTGGTATCTCTTTCGCCAGATTCTGGAGGTGAAATGACGACGGAAAAACTGCTCTACCTCTCTCAGGCCGACGTTGCGGCCACGGGCGTGACGATGGCGGAGATGATAGATGCCCTGGAGGCCATGTTCCGGGAGAAAGGCGAAGGGCGGGTGGAAATGCCGCCCAAGCCGGGCATCCACCCCATGCCCGACGCTTTCATCCACGCGATGCCCGCGTACATCCCGGCCATGCGCTCCGCCGGGGTCAAATGGGTCAGCGGATATCCGGAAAACTACAAGCGGGGACTCCCCTACATCAACGGCCTGCTGATCCTGAACGACCCGGAGACCGGTGTACCGCTGGCGGTGATGGACGCGACGTGGATCACCGCTAAGCGCACCGGCGCGGCGACCGCGGTGGCGGCCCGCTACCTGGCGCGGCCCGACTCCTCCGTCGTCGGCATCCTGGGATGCGGCGTCCAGGGCCGGAGCAACCTGGAGGCCCTGATGGTTCTCTTCCCCATCCGGCGTGTGCTGGCCTACGACATCCTGCCGGAGGCCCAGGACCGCTACGTCCGGGAGATGGGCGAACGGTTCGGCGTGGAAGTCGTCCCGGTTCGCCACCCGCGGGAAGCCGTCTCCGGCTGCGACATCGTGGTCACCGCTGGCCCCATCCTGAAGGTCCCCCACGCCACCATCCAGCCGGGCTGGTTTGAGGAAGGGGGCTTCGCTTCCCTGGTGGATTTTGACTCCTACTGGCACCCCGACGCGCTGCGCGAGGTGGACAAATTCTGCACCGACGACATCCCCCAACTGGAGTACTACCGGGCCCATGGCTACTTCCAGAACATCCCGCCCATCTACGCCGACCTGGGGGAACTGGTCACCGGGCGCAAGCCGGGGCGCGAGTCCCCGAACGAGCGGACCATCGCCTGTAACCTGGGACTGGCGCTGGACGATATGGCCGTCGCGCCGCTGGTTTACCGACGGGCCCTGGAACGGGGTATCGGCACCTGGCTCCCGCTATGAAACTGCTTGTCGGGTTGACCGGGAACATCGCCACCGGCAAGTCCACCGTTGCCCGAATGCTGGCGGACCTGGGGGCGACGGTCATTGATGCGGACCGGGTGGCCCACGAAGTCATGCAGGCAGGGACCCCGGTCCACGCGGCCGTCGTGGAGGCCTTCGGGCCAGACATCCTCGGCCCGGACGGAGAGATTGACCGGGGTCGGCTGGGTGCCATCGTCTTCTCCGACCCGGCGGCGCTGAGACGCCTGGAGGCTATCGTCCATCCCGCCGTGGGGGAGGAAGTGGCCCGCCGGAGCGCCGCCGCGCCGACGCCGGTCGTCGTCGTGGAGGCCATCAAACTGATAGAATCCGGCATGGCCCGGGCCTGCCACTCCCTCTGGGTCACGACCTGCCCCTTTGAGGAGCAGGTCCGGCGGCTGATGGCCGACCGGGGAATGAGCCGGGAGGAGGGGGAGCGACGCATCCGCGCGCAGCCGCCTCAGGAGGAGAAACTCGCTCAGGCAGACGTCATCATCCGGACCGACACCACCCTGGAGGAAACCCGCGCACAGGTAGAGGAAGCCTGGCACATTCTTACAGCCCGCTTTCCGCATCTGCTCAATCGGGCTGATGGATTTTTGCACAGAGGGATGGGGAAAGGGGATTGAAAATGGGCCTCCCTGGGCCTCTGCGCGCCGGGGCCGGCCTTTAACGCAAGATGAATCCCAGGAAGGTCGGCAAGACCGACCCTGTAGGGGCGACCTGCCGGTCGCCCTACGGTGCTTTCCTGCTGGCAGCGGGGCTACCCGGATAGACCTTATCCTGAAGCCCGGAGGAACTCCATGCGAACCGAGGACTACATCCGACTGGAGGAGACCTACGGCGCCCACAACTATCGCCCGTTAGACGTGGTTATCACCCGTGCGGAAGGCGTCTGGATGTGGGACGTGGAGGGGAAGCGGTATCTGGATTGCCTCAGCGCCTACTCTGCGGTCAACCAGGGACACTGCCACCCCCGCATCCTGGAAGCCCTGGTGGAGCAGGCCCGCCGGGTGACCCTCACATCCCGCGCCTTCCGCAACGACCAGTTGCCCCTGCTGGAGAAAGAACTCTGCGAACTGACCGGCTACGACATGATGCTCCCAATGAACTCCGGAGCCGAGGCAGTGGAGACGGCGCTCAAGGCGGCCCGGAAATGGGGATACACGGTAAAAGGCGTTCCTCCCGACCAGGCGGAGATCATCGCCTGCGCGGGAAATTTCCATGGGCGGACCATTACCGTCGTCAGTTTCTCCACCGAAACCCGTTACCGGGAAGGCTTCGGGCCGTTCACGCCGGGCTTTGTGATCATCCCCTACGGGGACGCGGCCGCGCTGGAAGCGGCCATCACGCCCAACACCGTGGCCTTTCTGGTGGAGCCCATCCAGGGAGAGGGCGGGGTCATCATCCCGCCGGAGGGGTACCTGCGGGCAGTACGGGAAATTTGCACCCGCCACAACGTTCTCCTCATCGCCGACGAGATTCAGACCGGCCTGGGCCGAACGGGCCGCCTGTTTGCCTGCGATTGGGAGGGCATCCGCCCCGACGTCCTGGTCATCGGCAAGGCGCTCTCCGGCGGCTTCTACCCGGTCTCCGCGGTTCTGGCCCCCCGCGAAGTGCTGGGGGTCTTCCGCCCCGGCGCCCATGGCTCCACCTTCGGTGGGAACCCGCTGGCCTGCGCCGTTGCGCGGGCCGCGATCCGGGTTATTGTGGAGGAAAACCTCCCCGCGCGGGCAGAGGAGATGGGACGCTACTTCCTCGGCCGCCTCTCCCGGATAGAGAGCGACTTCGTCCGGGAGGTGCGCGGAAGGGGCCTGCTGATCGGCGTAGAACTTCGCCCCGAGGCCGGTGGCGCCCGCCGCTTCTGCGAGGCCCTGAAGGACCGGGGGGTCCTCTGCAAGGAGACCCGCGAACACGTCATCCGCTTTGCGCCCCCTCTGGTCATCACCCGTGAGGAAATAGACTGGGCGATGGAACGCATAGAGCCGGTGCTGATCGCCGGCCCGTAACCCTATCTGGAGGAGGTGCGAAATGGCGACTTTCATCCTGCTTTCCAGAATCTCCCTGCGCAGTCCGGGGGAAATCCGCTCTCTGGCGGCGATGGACCAGGAGTTTGAACGCCGCCTGAAGGAAGAGTGCCCCCAGGTCCGTCGCATCGCCAGTTACGCGCTGCTGGGGGAATACGACTTCCTGCACATCTTTGAGGCCCCGGACGCGAAGACCGCGGCCCACGTGGCCCTGCTGGCGAACATCTTCGGGCACTGTACGACCCAGACGCTGACCGCCATCCCCTTTGACGAGTTCAAGGAAATCGTGGAGAAGGTGTAATCCCAACCACCCCATCAGGAGGTCCTTCAATGTCCGATTACGTGCGGGTCTGGGCGGAACCGCTGAAAGCGTTCTGCGTGCGCGTCTTCACGAAACTGGACGTCCCGGAGGAGGACGCCCGGATCACGGCCGACGTCCTGGTCGCGGCGGACCTGCGGGGGATTGACTCCCACGGGGTCGCCCGCCTCCGCCGGTACGTGGAGGGGCTCCAGAGTGGGATGATGGTGGCCCGTCCCAACGTCCAGGTTGTACACGAAACCCCCGCCACTGCGCTGATAGACGCGGGCGCGGGGCTGGGGCAACCGGTCTCCTACCGGGCGATGGAGATGGCCATCCGGAAGGCCCTGGAGGTCGGCGCGGGCTTCGTCGCGGTCCGGAACTCCAACCACTACGGCATCGCGGGCTACTACGCGATGATGGCCCTGGAGCACGAATGCATCGGGATGTCTATGACCAACGCGGACGTCCTGGTGGTGCCCACCTTCGGCCGGAACGCGATGCTGGGGACCAACCCCATCGCGGTCGCCGCTCCGGCGGGCCAGGAGCGTCCTTTCGTCCTGGACATGGCCACCAGTACGGTCCCGCGGGGCAAACTGGAGGTCTACCACCGGCTGGGGAAGCCGATGGCCCCGGGCTGGGCCACGGGCGAGGGCGGGATAGCGCCGGGGGGGGCGGGGCGCGCCCTCGCG
>DAOUBO010000601.1:0-2105 GCA_034432695.1 Anaerolineae bacterium
GCCCCCCCCCGCCGGTACGGGCGCAGGCGCACCGGGCCGGGCGGCCGGAGCCGGGGCCGGCGCAGCCGCCGGAACGGACGGCAGGGCTTCCTCCCGCGCGATCCCCGCCTCCTCCCGCGCCGCCGTGTAGAGGCGGATCAGGTCGCCCTGGACCCGCTGGACCCCCATCGCGGTCCGGACGTCCCCGCTGAAGGAGAGTTTGCCGCTCATCGCCATCCGCTGCCCGCTGAGGCGGCCGGTGAGGATCCCGTCCAGCACCTCCGCCGTCGCCTTCATGCGGACCTCGGCGGGCGTGGGCGGCGCGCCCAGCCCGGCAAACACCTCCCCGTCCCGGAAGCCCACGTAGAACTCCAGCCCCAGGTCGGTCATCGCATAGTGGGTGGTGACCCGCCGGCCCGCGGCGAAGGCCCGCAGCGCCGGATCGGCCACCGCCTTCTCACAGAACCGGCGCAGAATCGCCTCCACCGTACTCCGTACATCATTCCGTACATCCGTACTCCGTACTTCGTGTTCTGCTTCCATACCCCTCCGCTCCTCTGCGACCTGTTCCATCCGGCCTGCTCCTTGCTCTTCCCTTCTACCCCCTTCCCTCTCCTGACCCCTGGTCGGGAGAGGGGAGGGGGTGGCGGCGAAGCCGCCGGGGGTGGGATGAGGAGCGACCTGCAGATCGCTGACCGCCGGACCCGGCCGTTCCTTCAGTCCCTCCAGGACGACGCTCCCCGCCTCCCGGCGCGGCCCGGTCCAGGAGAACCCTTCCAGCGCCTGTGGGTTCAGGACGTGGCGCGGCCGCTCTCCCGCCAGCATCCGCTTCAGGTCCTCCACGACGATCCGGCCCTGGTGCGCCGCCACCTCCTCCGTGTTCCCCCCGATGTGCGGTGTGGCAATGACGCTGGGCAGTTGCAGCAGCGGGTGGTCCGGCGCCGGCGGCTCCACGGAGAAGACGTCTACCGCCGCCCCGGCCAGGCGTCCGCTCCGCAGCGCCCCGGCCAGCGCTTCCTCGTCCACCAGCGCGGCCCGGGCCGTGTTGATCAGAAACGCCCCCGGCTTCATCCGGGCCAGCGCCCCGGGGCCGATCAGCCCCCGCGTCTCGTCCGTCACCGGCGCGTGCAGGCTCACGAAGTCGCTTTCGGCCAGCAGTTCCTCCAGGGAGACGACCTCCGCGTCGTACCGCGCGGCCTCCTCCGGGCGGACGTACGGGTCGTAGACCAGCAGGCGGACCCCGAAGGGGGCCAGCCGCCGGGCGACCTCCCGTCCCACCGCGCCCAGGCCGACCAGCCCCACCGTCTTCCCCCAGAGTTCCCGGCCCAGGAACGCCTCATATGCCTGCCCCATCCGGGCCATGTCCCCCGCCTCGCCGCCCGGCTGGCGGAGAAACTCGTTCGCCGGGACCAGTTTGCGGGCCAGCGCCAGCATGAAGGCCACCGTCAGGTCGGCGACGGCGTCGGCGTTGCGGCCCGGCGCGTGCAGAACCGGGCCCCCCAGCGCGGTGCAGGCCTCCACGTCCACGTTCACCGCCTGCCCCCGACAGGCGACGACGACCCGCAGGTCGGGCAGCGCCCGCAGCGCCTCCAGGTCCACGATGTCCACCTCGGTGATGAAGACGTGGACCCCCTGCAGCGCCTCCACCAGGTCCTCCCCGGTGAGCACCCGGAGCGTCTCCCGGTAGCAGGCGTACTCCACCTCCCCCAGGCGGCGGAGTTCCTCCAGGCTGGCCCCGTCCATCTGCGCGGTCACCAGGATTTTCGGACGGAAGCCGCGCAGGCCGGGAGCCCGCGAGGCGGCAGGCGTGCCGGCATATTCCAGCATCCGGGCCACGGCCCGGTCGTGCCCGTCGGCCAGCAGGGCCCGCACCTCCCTCCACTCCCCGTAGAGGGCCCTGTACGTCCGGGCGTTCTCCTCGTTCGGGTGGACGTTGCGTAGGCGCGCCAGACGCTCCGCTCCCTCCGCGAGGCTGGCGAAGAGTCCGGCGGCGACCCCGGCGCAGACCGCCGCGCCCAGGGCCGTCCCCTCCGGGATTTCGGAGACCCGGACGGGCGCGCCCAGGACGTCGGCGACCAGCGGGGCCCAGAAGGGACTGCGGGTGAGGCCGCCGGTCATCCCGTAGC
>DAOUBO010000602.1:0-7611 GCA_034432695.1 Anaerolineae bacterium
GGCGGCCCTTCGGGCCGCCGCCGCAGCCTTTCTCCTACCCTCCCGCGATCAGGTGGATGACCCGAACATCGGCCCCGTCGGGAATCTCGCGGGTGGGGTATTCCTCCTCGGAGATCACCTCCCCGTTGATGGTCACAACGATGGCGGGGAAAGTGTAACGGAAGCGACGCAGCAGTTCGGCAACCGTCAGCCCCGATTCCCAGGGGATCTCATCCCGATTGTTGACCCGTATCATCGCCTCGCTCCCTGTGCTCCTCCGACCGCCTCCAGCGACACGGCCCCCGGTACGCGTGATAGGGCAGGACCACGTGGAACGTGCTCCCCGGACACCGCTCCTCGTCGTAGCCGGGGCTTTCCCCCCAGATGCAGCCGCCATGGCCCTCTATGACCCCACGGGCGATAGGCAGCCCCAGCCCGGGCCCCCCACCCTTGAACTTGTAGTCCCCCGACGAGTGCAGGTCTATGCTCCCCACCCGGTAGAACTTCTCAAAGATCAGTTCCCGATCCACCGGGCTGATACCGATACCGGTGTCGGATACGGTGACCTCAAAGTGTTCCTCGTCCAGCGGCCGGGCCTCTATGGTGATCCGGCCTCCGTCGGGGGTAAACTTGATGGCGTTGGAGATGAGGTTGCTGAAAGCCTGGATGAGCCGGTCCATGTCGGCGCGGATGGGGGGGATATTCTCCACTCCGCGCACGGTCAGGGTGATCTTGCGCTCTTTCAGCGCCTCATGCCACGGCTCTATGGCCATCCGTATCACCCCCGCCAGCGTCGTCGGGGCAAAGTGGAAACTCATCCCCGTCTCCAGGAGCGAAGCGTCCATCATCGCGTTGATAATCCGCTCCAGACGGCGGACCGGCCGGGAGAGGTTCTCCATGATAAGGGCGATCTGGTCCTGGGTCAGCGTCCCGGTGCGGGCCAGTTCGCTCAGGATGTCCGTGTAGCCCCGAATCTGGGTCAGCGGCGTGCGCAGTTCGTGGGACGCGATGTTCAGGAAGTCGCTCTTGGCCCGGTCCAGCCGTTCCAGCCGCTCGTAGGCGGACCGGAGGTCCTCGTTGAGAAGCCGCATCCGCTCGTTTAACTCCTGCAGGCCGGCGACCAGCCGGGCGTTTTGCAGTGCGACGCCCGTCTGATGGGCCAGGGTCGCCAGGAACTCCACGATGCGCGGGCTGTAGGGCTCCCCCGTCTTCTGCGGCCCCAGCGCCAGAAGCCCTGCCAGTTCCCCTTCCACGCGTATGGGGAGGTAGATTTCCATCCCCAGGGCCCGTAGCCTCTCTCGCTCCTGCGCCGGGGAGGCCCGCAGGACCGGATGCATCTCCACCTCGTACTGGAAGAGGGGAGCGTTCTGCTCCTTCAACCGGACCAGCAGCGGGCTGATGGGCTCTATTTCTATGGGGGCGGTGGGGATTTCGCCCAGCGCGGGGACCGGCTTTAGCCGCAGGCCGCCCCGCTCCGTCTCGCTGACGACCAGCAGGGCCCCCCGTCCGATTTCCAGGACCTGGGCGACAGTTTGGACAGCGGTCCGGGCCAGTTGCTCCAGGTCCATCACGGTGCTGATGGTCTGGCTGTAGTCCCGCAGGGCCTGGGCGGGGTCAAAGCCGATGCCCATCAGGAGCCGGTCCACCAGCCGGACCAGGAACTGGTAGAGGGGGAGGTAGATCAGGGTCAGGCCGAGGGCCAGCAGGACGACGACGGTCTCCGACGGGAGGGCCAGGAGGTCGGTGAGCCGATCCAGGGAGAGGATGGCCCCCAGCAGAAGGGCGGCCGTTGTCGCAAACAGGAACAGGAAGCGCAGGATGGCCCGCAGCGCCCCTTTGATGTTGGGCAGCCAGAAGGTCAGGACACCGCGGGTGAGCGCGATGGCCCCGGCGAGATGGACCAGCGTCCCCAGCAACTGGAGGGGGCCCAGGGGGAGGAGGGTCAGGGCGTGCCCGGCGGCCACTGCGTTGGCGACCAGGAGCCAGTACAGCGCGCGGTTCCGGTGAAAGGCCAGGTGGCTGGTGAAAAGTCTGTAGCCCAGCAATCCCCCTGTCCCCAGGGTGAAGAGGGCCCAACTGTACCCGCTGACCTGTTCCAGCGGGATGGCCCCCGGGGGCGCGATCTGGAAGGAGACCGTCCCGGCCAGGATGACGGCCGCCCAGGTATACCCGGCGGTGGCCAGGATAGACCAGAAGGGGTATTCCAGGAGAAGGGCGACGCAGGTCAGGTATCCGGCCGAAAGGGTGAGCGCCAGCGCGGGGGTCAGCGCGCGCCCGCTCTCGGTGACCACCGGAAGGAAGATCTCCTCCAGATGCGCCAGGGTCACCGTGGCCACCCACGCCATGCTGAAGCCCAGATAGGCCAGGGCGGTCTTCTCTGGCGCTTCCTTCCCCCGGCGGAAGAGGAGGACCAGGAACAGGATCAGATGAACCAACCCGGCCGCGAGACCGGCCATTGCAGTTTGGACCCAGGGTTCCATAACTCACCTGCTACGCTTCACGCCGCACGCCTCGCACTTCCCGCTTCGCGCCTCACGTTTCACGCCTCACGCTTCACGCCTCACGTTTCACGCCTCACGTTTCACGCATACGTGTAGAATCCCCGCCCCGTCTTGCGGCCCAGGTATCCGGCAGCGACCATTCGCCGCAGCAGGGGACAGGGCCGGTATTTGTCGTCCCCCAGTTCTTTGTGCAGGACTTCCAGGATGTTGAGGACAACGTCCAGCCCGATGAGGTCGGCCAGTTCCAGGGGCCCCATGGGATGGTTCATTCCCAGTTTCATCACGGTGTCTATGGCCTCCACCGTTCCCACGCCTTCCATCAGCGCGTAGATGGCTTCGTTGATCATCGGGCAGAGGATGCGGTTGGAGATAAAGCCGGGGTAGTCCTGGGCCTCCACCGGCACTTTGTCCAGCGCTTTCGCCAGCGCGACGACCGTTGCGGCGGTCTCGTCGGAGGTCGCCAGCCCCCGGATGATCTCCACCAGTTTCATCAGAGGGACAGGGTTCATAAAGTGCATCCCGATGACTTTGTCGGGGCGGCGGGTGGCCGCGCCCAGTTTGGTGATGGAGATGGAGGAGGTGTTGCTGGCCAGGATGGCCTCTGGCCGGGTCAGGCGGTCCAGTTGGGCGAAGACCTCCTGTTTGACCTCCAGCCGCTCCACCACGGCCTCCACAACCAGGTCCGCTTCTGCGGCGTCTTCCATCCGCAGGGAAGGGCGGATACCGGTGAGGGCCGCGTCCCGCTGGGCGTCGGTGATGCGGCCTTTGCTGTGGAGTTTCTCCACGGACTGACGGATGGAGGCCGTCGCGCGCTCCAGTTGATCCGGGACGACGTCTATCAGGGTGACGGCGTAGCCGTAGGTCGCACAGACCTGGGCGATGCCGCTGCCCATAGTGCCGGCGCCGATGACGGCGATGTGGCGGATGTCCATGTCTCCTCCTTGCCTCATCGTATTGTGGTGGGGTGTATTACCCCAGCGCAATCTGCAGGGTCGCCTCCCAGGATTCCCCCGGCCTCAGCGCCAGGTCCCACCCAAGCAGGGTGCAGGTGCCCTGGTAGACCCGTTCGTAGCCCGCTTCGGAGTTGGAGACCGCCTCCAGCGGGAAATGCCAGAGGTTGATCGGAGCGCTCAGGGTGAGGGCAACCTGCGGAGCGCCCTTCTCGCTGCCCCAATCCATCCCCTCCAGAGGCGGGAAGGGGAGGTTAAACGTCAGCCCGGTCGCGTCCCGGACCTCCCCTGTGTCGGTCGGGTGGCGCCGGATCGTCTCCCGACCCCGCAGGATATGGAGGAAGGCCCGCCTGCTCCCCCCGCCCAGGATGCCCCAGTTGATTTCCACGCCGAAGCGCAGGGGGAAGGTACGGCTCGCCGCGTGGCGGCGCGTGGCGCTGCGGGGCTCGCCGCGAACGGTCAGGCGGTAGTGAACGGTGAGGAGGTCGTTGCCGGGGGTGACGACGAACCGTTTCTCCACTTCCACCGGGACGGCTGTATCCCCTACCCAGACGATGCCCTCCCGGTTCAGAGCCAGGGTCAGGCCCGCGGCATCCGTTTTGATCTGGGCCCGGTAGGGCTGGTTGACGAAGTCCCCCTGTTCCCCGTACTGGGCCCGGTAGAAGCCCTCCAGAGTCGTCTCCGGGTGCAGGAAATGGTCCAGGAAGGCGAGCCGGCGATACCAGTCGTGGAAGAGGCGGGTGTGGATATCGGGCTCTTTGACCCGAACGCCGTCGGGACGGTCGGGCTCGCCAGGGAGGATCAGGCGCCCCTCCGCCGCCGCCCGCAGCAACTCGTCGTGGTACCCCTCCCGGCGGCGGGTCATCCCGTTGAGCAGGTTGTAGCGGGCCACCCGCCAGTCCCACTCCACCAGCGCGCCGCCATAAGAGGGCTTGAAAACCAGCACCTGCCGGTCAGTGTTCAGGAGAATTTCCTCGCTTCCGTCGGCGTCCAGGTCGCCCCGCTCCACCCAGACCCACCGCTCCCGGCCGGCGCGGGCCCGGTCGGCGATGGCTTCGGCGGCGATCAGGTGGGCATAGTTGGCGGCCCGGATGTGAAAAAGGTAGATGCCGCCGAAGAGACCGTGCCAGTAGCCGCAGTTGCACTGGGAGGCCCAGAGGTGGTCCAGCGCGCGGGTTTTCTCCTCTCCCTCGGGCAGCGCGTGGGCCTTGCGGCCGACCCAGAGCCCCTTCTTGTGCATCTGGTTGACCTCGTCGTAGCGGGCGATGAAGCCTCGCCAGATGCCGCCGCAGACGAAGCGGAGGACGTCGGCCCGGCCTGCTTCCCGCAGTTCCCGCCGGACGCGGCGCATGGCGGTGAAATCGCGGGGCGGGAGGGCCCAGTCCATCATCTCTTCGTAGGACGCACAGGGGAGGTAGACCCGCCCCCGCGGGGGGAGTTCCGCGGCGATCTCCCCCAGCGGACGGGTTCGCAGCCAGTCGACGCTCGCTTCCAGCGCGGCGAAGAAGCGGTCCATCCACCCACCCGGCCCCCAGCAGTGGTCCCAGGTGCCGGGCCAGAGGCCGAACTTCTCCCCGTCGTCTCCCATCACGGCGACGCCGCCGGGGTGGGTCGCGGCCTGGGCCCGCAGCCAGTCCATCACCTCCTCCACCGGACGCCACGGGACGGCGTAGCGGAGGTACATCACGTTGCCGAAGACTGTGACCGCGTGTCCCTGTTCCTCGGTGACGTAGGGGCCGAAGAGATCGTCGTCGGTGAGGCCGGCCATCTTGAAGGGGGTATCGTCCAGCAGGGTGTAGCGGACTCCCGCCTCGGCGAGGGGCTTGGGGGGGGGGGGCGCCCCGAGCCCCCCCGCCCCCCCCCCCCCAGCCACATGCCGGTCGGCTCCACGCCGAAGGTCTGCCGGAGGAAGTCGGTCATTTTGCGGATCTGGCCGACCTTGTCGGCATCGGGGATGGCGACCAGGATGGGTTCGTAGTAGGCGCCGGTGAGGAGTTCCACCTGCCCCCGCGCGACCAGCGCCTTCAGCCGTTCCACATGGTCGGGCCGACGCTTCAGCAGCCAGTCCCAGAGGGGGCCGGTGTAGTGCAGGGAGAGGCGAACCCCCGGATGGCGTTCCAGCAGGCCCAGGATGGGGTCGTAGGCCCGCTCCGTCGCCGCGGCGAAGACGAAGTCAAAGTTGCCTACCGGCTGGTGGTTGTGGATGACCAGGGAGAGGTTCAGGAACATGTTTCTCCTTTCCCGGTCAGCAGCGGGTCCAGCGCGCCGCCGTCGTCAAAGTGTTCCCGGAACCGGCGGACGAAGTCGGCGGGGGTGTAGAAGTGGCCCTGGCCGCCGGTATGCTCCAGCGCGTAGGTGGCGGCGAGACTTCCCATCCGTCCCGCCAGGTCCCAGGGGACGCTCAGACAGAGGCCTTTGATGAGGCCAGCCCGGTAGGCGTCGCCCACGCCGGTTGGGTCGCCGACGGCCCGGGGCGGGACGGCCGGGATCTCGTAGACCTCGCCTCCGGCCCAGATGGTGGAACCGTTCGGCCCGCAGGTGACGATGCAGGCCCGCCTGGGGGCTTCCCGGATGGTTTCCGCGCTCAGGCCGGTCTTCTGGCGGAGCAACTCAAACTCGTAGTCGTTGACGACCAGGATGTCGCATCCCCGCAGGCCCTCCACCAGTTCCTCCGGGCTCAGGCGGACGATCTGCTGGCTGGGGTCGTAGAGGTAGGGGATGCCCAGTTCCCGACACTCCGCGGCGTAGCGGACCATCGCCTGGGGGTCGTTGGGGGAGATGACGACCAGGTCGGGGCGGATGGGGATCTGGTGGAAGGAGAGTTCCCGTGCCCGGGCCATCGCGCCGGTGTAGAAACTGCAGATCTGGTTGCCGTCCAGGTCGGTGTTGGCGAAGAAGGAGGCGGTGAAGAGGTCGGGCTCCTCGCGGGTGAGGGAGGTGTCCACGCCGTGGGACTCCAGCCATTGCCGGTATTCCCCGAAGTCCTGCCCGACGGTGCCCATCAGGTAGGGGCGCTCCCCCAGCAGGGCCAGGTTGTAGGCGATGTTGGCCGCGCAGCCGCCCCACTGGCGGCGCATATCGTCCACCAGAAAACTGAGGGAGACCCGGTGGATCTGGTCGGGCAGGATATGCTCCACGAAGCGACCCGGAAAGCGCATCAGGTAGTCGTAGGAGATGGATCCGGTGACGATGACGTTCATAGGGACTCCGGAAAACGTCAGGCGTGATGCGTGAAAGGTTTCGCTTATGCTGCCAGGTCAAAAGGGAGGCCGGCAATATCCCGCAACCGACGGCCCCCTATCAGCATATCCAGCATCTCTTTCTGGCTCATCTTGCCCCCCACTGCACCCAACTATCCGGCGCAGGCTCATCGTAAACGGCGGGTACGCGATGCCCTTTTCGGTTATAATACCGGTCACGTAGCGGTGGGGGGTAACGTCAAAGGCGGGATTGGCGACCCGCACCCCCGGCGGCGCGACCGGCAGGCCCCGGAAGACCAGGTCGGTCACCTCCTCCGGCGGGCGCTCCTCTATCGGGATGTCGTCCCCCGTCGGGGTGGAGAGGTCAATAGTGGAGGTGGGGACGCAGGGGTAGAAGGGGACGCCATTCTCCTTCGCCACCACCGCCAGTTTGTAGGTGCCGATTTTGTTGGCAACGTCGCCGTTGGCGGCCACCCGGTCCGCCCCCACCAGGACCAGGTCCACCTGCCCGGTGCGCAGGAAATGGCCGGCGGCGTTGTCGGCGATGAGGGTGAAGGGGATGCCCAGTTGCTGGAGTTCCCACGCGGTCAGCCGGGCCCCCTGGAGGAGCGGACGGGTCTCGTCCACCAGGACGTGGACGCGTTTGCCCTGTTCGTGGGCGGCGCGGATGACGCCCAGCGCGGTCCCGTAATCCACCGTCGCCAGCGCGCCGGTGTTGCAGTGGTGGAGGATCGTCGCGCCGTCGGGGACGATCGCGGCGCCGATCTGGCCCAGCCGCCGGTTGACCTCCACATCCTCGTCGGCGACCGCCTGGGCCTCCGCCAGCGCGGCCTCCCGGATGGCGTCGGGGTCCGATTCGGCGGCGCCCCGCCGGAGCACTCGCTCCAGCGCCCATGCCAGGTTGACGGCGGTGGGGCGGGCGGCCCGGAGGACGGCGGCGGCCTCCTCCAGGTCCTGCCAGAGGGCAGCCCGGTCGGCGGC
>DAOUBO010000603.1:0-1611 GCA_034432695.1 Anaerolineae bacterium
CCCGCCGACCAAACGGCCGCTGATGATGCTGGTCAAACAGGGCCGCGCCACAATCCAGCGGCGTCCCCTCCCGCCACGCGGCGAAGCCCGGCGCGGCCAGGACGCCGTTCAGCGCGCGGGCCAGGGCGAACCGGTCCCGCTGGGGGAAGAAACTCTCCAGGTCAAAGACGCCGACCTGACGGACAGGCGGGTCCTGAATGAGGCGAACCAGGGCTGGAAGGTCCACGGCCTCCCCGCTCCGCCAGAGATGGTCTACCAGCAGGGAGAGGAAAATATGGTCGGGGCTCTGAAGGGGATCCGCTTCCCGCCCGACCAGCCCCAGGAGAGCGCTGACCAGGCCGCCCACCCGCTCCTGCCGGGACTCTTCGTCCTCATCGGCGTCCGGCGGGCGGAAACGGGAGAGCACATTGAGGGCCAGCCCCGCGGTGGAGCCCGGGGTGAAGAGGAGAAACTCCGCGGCCTGCCGGAGCCGGGCGATCCGATCGGGCCCGATACCCCAACGGGCGAGCCCTTCCCTCCATCGGCGGGCCTCCTCTGCAGCGACCTCCTCCACCGATCGCCCTTCCCGCTGGACCGCCTCCGCGTCCACCCACGGCGCGAAGTCCTCCGGCCGGAGATCGGGAAAGGTCAGGAGCAGATTGGAGAGGTCGCCTTTGGGGTCCACGGCCAGGACGGGAATGCCCTGGAGCAACGCCTCCTCCAGCAGGACCATTCCCAACCCCGTCTTCCCGGACCCCGTCATCCCCAGGATGACGGCGTGGGTGGTCAGGTTGCGGGGCGGGTACAGGACAGCGCGGTCGGTGACGCGATCGGCCGCGAGGTCGTACTCGCGGCCCAGGTAGAACTGATCGGTTTGAGGGAACCCTTCGGACATCGGGCTATCTTCCTGGCGCGGCTACGGCCACGGGATTTGAGGCACGCTCCCCTGGCTCTCCCCCCGAATACCGGCAGGTCGGATTGACAACTGGTAGGTCGGATTGACAACTGGTAGGTCGGATTGACAATCCGACCTACAGGCGCCCCCGCAGGCCAGCAGGTTGCGCAGGAGCGGGATGCGCCTGGCGGTAGAGAAGTTTTACCACATAAGGGGAGCCCTGTCAAGGAAATTTTGGCACGCCCGACCCGTTCTTACCGCACCACCAGCACCACCCCGGACAGGGACGGCATCCGCAGGGTCAGGGCGTCCCCGGATACGCGATAGGCGTCGCCGGAGAGGGCATCCGTCCAGACACCGGCGTTTTCCGGCAGATACGCCTTCGGAAGCGCAAGGTCCGTGGCCTCCTCTCCGACGTTCACGACGACCACAACGGGCGTTTCCGGGGGGAGTACCCGTGCAAAGGCGTAGACGCACTCGTCGGCATAGAGGCGGCGAAACGTTCCGCGCCGCAGCGCGGGGTATGTGTGGCGCAACCGGATACATCGGCGGTACCAGTCCCGCAGGTCCGTATCCCACCGGGACTCGTCCCACGGGAAGGACCGACGGCAATCCGGATCGTCCCCGCCCTCCATGCCGATCTCGTCCCCGTAATAGATGCAGGGCGCGCCAGGGAAGGTCATCTGCAACAGCACCGCCAGTCGCAATCGGCGCTTATCCCCCCGGACGAGCGTCAG
>DAOUBO010000604.1:0-2623 GCA_034432695.1 Anaerolineae bacterium
GGGCGCCCCCCCCCGCCCGCCGGTCAACCCGGACGGAGGCCCCGAAGGCCTCCATCAGCGGGTCCGTCCCTTTGCTGAACCGACCGCCCCAGAGTTTCATGTTCTCTCCTTTTGGTTTCACCGCAAAGAGCGCAAAGGACGCAAAGATTTCTACCTGTGCGGTGATATGGACCCACCGCAGAGAACGCAGGGGGCGCGGAGATTTTCGTTCTCTGCGGCCTCGGCGGTTAAAAAAACGACACACCGCCGCGCTGGCAGTAACCGCACAGGCGGGAATTTTGCGCTGCGAGCCGAAGGCCCAGGCGGGGGCGACCTGTCGGTTGCCCCTACGGTTGGCACCTGGGGCAGGGCGCTGGCCCGCACAGCCCTTCAATGAACACCGGTGTCTCCCCTGTCCCCGTCTCTCGCCCGCCGCCAAAGGCTAACGGGAGAGGGGGGCAACTGCGAGCAGTCGCCCTACCCTATACCAGGGGCCAGGGGAAGGGAAAGGGCACCGGGCGCCAATTTTGTCGCCAGCCAAAAATGTCACCAGTCTCGGGCGAAGGGTGAACTATCCCGGGATGGAGAACGCTGATCCGCAGGCAGGTCGGATTGGCAATCCGCAAGGTAGGTCGGATTAGCAATCCGACCTACAGTCGGATTGGCAATCCGACCTACAGTCGGATTAGCAATCCGACCTACGGGAAAGGGCTAATCCCGCTGAATCTCAGAGACCGGCACTGCCGGAACGCCCTGCGATACCAGGGCCCGGATCTTCAGCGGCAGGCCGAAGAGGTTGATGAACCCCTGCGCGTCGGCCTGGTTGTAGACCTCGTCCCGGCTGAAGGTCGCGTAGTCCTCCCGATAGAGGCTGTGGGGAGACCGGCGTCCCACGGCGGTGCAGGTGCCCTTGTAGAGTTTCACCCGCACCGTCCCGGTGACCGTCTCCTGGGTCTTGCGGACGAAGGCATCCAGCGCCTCCCGCAGGGGGGTGAACCAGAGGCCGTAGTAGACCAGTTCGGCGTACCGCAGAGCGACCAGGTCCTTGAAGTGGAGCGTCTCCCGGTCCAGGCAGATGCTCTCCAGGGCCCGGTGGGCGGTGTAGAGGATGGGCCCCCCGGGCGGGCCGGAGACGCCGCGGGATTTCATCCCCACCAGCCGGTTCTCCACCATGTCGGTCCGGCCGACGCCGTGCCTGCCGCCCAACTGGTTGAGCCGGACCATCAGGTCCACCGGCCCCATACGCTCCCCGTTGAGGCCAACGGGGACGCCCTGCTCAAACTCTATCTCCACGTACTCCGGGGCATCCGGCGCGGCCTCCGGGGCAGCGGTCATCTGGTACATCTCCTCGTCGGGCTCGGACCACGGGTCTTCCAGCGGCCCGCCCTCGTGGCTTAAGTGCCAGAGGTTGCCATCGCGGCTGTAGATGGAGCGGGAGGTGGCGGAGACGGGGATGCCGTGGGCGGCGGCGAACTCCAGCAGGTCCTCCCGTGAGCGCAGATTCCACTCCCGCCAGGGAGCGATGACTTTCAGGTGAGGGGCCAGGGCCTTGTAGGTCAATTCAAACCGGACCTGGTCGTTCCCCTTGCCGGTGCAGCCGTGGGCCACCGCGTCGGCTCCCTCCTGCAGGGCGACCTGGACCTGATATTTGGCGATGAGGGGGCGGGCGAAGGACGTCCCCAGCAGGTACTGCCGCTCGTAGATGGCCCCGGCCATCATCGTCGGGAAGGCGTACTCCGTCAGGAACTCCTCCCGCAGGTCGGCGACGTAGGCCCTGCTGGCCCCCGTCGCCAGCGCTTTCCGCCGGACGGCCTCCAGGTCGTCCCCCTGGCCCAGGTCGGCGGTGAAGGTGACCACCTCGGCGCTGTAGCGCTCCTTCAGCCAGGCCAGAATCACCGAGGTATCCAGCCCTCCGGAATAAGCCAGAACGATCTTCATAGTTGAACCTCCCTGTGAATTTGATAGGATGCGGATAAACGCAGATTCTGTCATTCCGTCATTCATTCTGTCATTCTGTCATTCCGTCATTCTGTCATTCATTCTGTCATTCCGTCATTCTGTCATTCTCCATATCGCCTCCTCCAGCACCCGAATGGCTCTGCGGAACTCCTCCACGTCTATGTGCTCCTGGGGGGTATGGTCCAGACGGGAGTCGCCGGGGCCGTAGGCGACGATAGGACAGCGCCAGACCGGGCCGACGGTGTTCATATCCGAGGTGCCCAGTTTGAGTTTGAAGGTGGGGGTGCCGCCGCAGGCCCGGATGGCCCCAAGGAAGGCCCGGACCAGGGGGGTGTTCTTCTCCGCCCGGAAGGGCTCGTCCTCCCCGCCGAAGCCCACTGCGGCCTCCCCGGCCCACGCCCGCAACTGCTCCTTCAGGGCCGGGATGTCCGTCCCCGGCGGAAGCCTCAGGGTGATGTCCATCGCGACCTCCTCCTCAAAGCCGCCGTTGCGGGTGGTGATTTTGTGGAGGGTGGGGTCCAGGGTGTGGAAGCGGAAGCGCCCGACCCTGTTCCGCTCCGTGGCGTACCCGAGGAGCCGGTTCCAGAACCCGACGGCCTCCTCCGCCGCCGAGGGGCCCTCCGCCGCGGTGTGGCGGACAGGGGCGCCGAGCCGGTAGAGGGGACGGCGGGGGCCCTGCGAGGCC
>DAOUBO010000605.1:0-2175 GCA_034432695.1 Anaerolineae bacterium
GGCGGGAGGCTTTCTGCCCCTTTTTCTGCTTTTCTTTGTCGGCGGAAAAGGTTTTTCCAGAACATCGCGGTTTCCCGAAACTCCTACGGAGCCAGCGCGTAGACGTTGTGGTCCAGCGAGCCCACGTATACCAGGCCCTCCGCCACGCAGGGTCGCCCGACGACGGGCCCGCCCGTCTGGAAGCGCCAGCGCAACTGGCCGGTTCGGGCGTCTATGCAGTAGAGGCTCCCCCCCCCGGCCCCCCCCGAGCAGGGCCCCCCCTGGCGCCCCGGGGGGCGAGGAGCCGACGGGCCCATCCGTCCGGTATCGCCAGACGACCCAGCCGGCGCGCGTGTCCACGGCGTAGACGAACCAGTCCATAGAGCCCACATACACCAGGTCGTTGGCGACGAAGGGGGAGGAGGTGATGGCGCGTCGGGCCCGGAAGCGCCAGAGCAACTGGCCGCTGATGCTCACCGCGTTCAGGGCACCGCCTTCGTCGCCGAAAAAGATGGCATCCGCGGTGATGGCAGGGGTGGAACGAATCGGGGCCTCGCATTCAAAACTCCAGGCGACCCGCCCGGTCAGGATGTTCACCGCGTAGAGCCGGTGGTCGTCGGAGCCGATAAAGACGTGGCCGAACTGGGCGCGCGGGGAGGAGTAGATACGGCCCTTCGTCGGGCAGGTCCAGACCAGGCGGCCGGTCTCCGCGTGGACGGCGTAGATGACCTGGTCAATGGAGCCGAAGAAAACCCGATCCTCTGCGACGGCAGGGGAGGAGGCGATGCCCCCCTCGGCCGCGTACTTCCACCGGAACTTCCCGGTCTCGGCGTCCAGGGCGTAGAGGTTGTGGTCGTAGGCGCCAACGTAGAGGATGCCGTTGTGGACGATGGGGCTGGAGCGGACCTCGTCCTCGCAGGCGAATTGCCAGACCGCTTTGACGGTGGCCATCGTGGCCGTCTCGCCGGTGGCGATGTAGGGGGCGGTGAAGCCGCGGGCGGATTTGAGGCCCATCAGGGCCCGCTTCATCTCTTCGGCGGAGCCGAATCGCCGCTGGACGTCGTACTCCAGGGCCCGATAGACGATGTCCTGAAGTTCGGCGGAGACGGCCGGGTTGTACTGGTGGATGGGCCGCTTGTGGAAGGAGAAGGGCGGCTCCAGCCGGGGGTCCTGTTTGGTCAACAGATGGTGAAGGGTTGCTCCCAGGGCGTAGATGTCGGTGCGGGGCTCGGCGATGCCCCGATACTGTTCCGGCGGAGAGTATCCCTCCGTCCCGATCATCGTCCCCTTTTCGCCGCTCTGGAAGACCTTGGCGATGCCGAAATCCACCAGGTGGACCCGCCCCTGCTCGTCTATCATGATGTTGGAGGGCTTGATGTCCCGGAAGATGATGGGGTTGGGTTTATGGGTGTGGAGGTAACTCAGGACGTCGCAGATCTGGATGGCCCACTGGACGACCAGATGCTCGGGGAAGAAGCCCTCGGTTTCATTCAACAGGGCTTCCAGGTCTTTCCCGGAGATCAGTTCGGTGACCAGGTAGGCGTGATCGCCTTCTATGAAGTAGTCGTAGACCTTGGGGATGGCGGGATGGTCCAGCGTGGCGAGGATGCTGGCCTCCCGTTCAAAGTTCTGCATCATCAGGGCCCGGACCTTCGGGTCGGTGGCGGTGTTGGTCATCTCTTTGATCGCGCAGAGGCGGGTGACCTTGGGGAACCGGAGGTCCTGGGCTTTGTACACTGTGCTCATTCCACCCGAGCCCAGGACGCCCAGGATCCGGTAGCGATTCTGCAGAACCGCCCCTGGTGCCAGGCGTCCCTCCCTTCGGGGAGGGGGGGAGGGGGGCACGGTCGGAGGGCGGAGGGGTTCGGCCATCTGGCGCGTTTGAAGATCCGACCCGGTGGGTTCAGAGGGCGGTTGAGCGCCCGCTGGAGGAGTTCCCTCTATCCGTGCAGCCAGGCCGGGGATTAATTTGGTGCGCAGGTCTTCATCGGTCAATACGGGCCCTCGCGGTTGGGTTAGTACTGATACTATGCCATAAAAGGGTTAATTGTCAAGTTCGGGGGGCCCCGGGGGCGCATTTCAGTTTCCATCTGATGGTTTTGACCCCCTTCATCTCTTCCCCCGCATCACCATGTCCCCCCTCTCCGGGCCCTGGACGAAAATCGCGGCGTGGTGGTACCCGAAAGTATGCACACG
>DAOUBO010000606.1:0-3753 GCA_034432695.1 Anaerolineae bacterium
GGCGGGAGCAACTCCCGCAACTCCTTCGGAATCAGCACCACGTATCGCCCCTCCACCGTCCCGTCGCTCAGCAGGCCGCGCATCCGCAGCCGACCCATCAGCGTGGCTGGATCCCCGTACTTCCAGTAGGGGCCGTCCTCCAGGTCGTGCCCGTACCGCTCGGTGAAGGCCTCCCAGTCCATCAGCCCGCCGGCCCGCAGCACGTCCCTCAGCGCCTCCCGCTCCTGGGGAGAAAGGTCGCCCACCACTTCCCTCAACCAGGCGGGGTCGGTCAGGACCTCCGTCAACCGCTGGATCAGGTCGGCCTTTCGGGGCAGGTAGGGAATAAACGTGGGCATTACGCGGGCGGTCCCGTGGAGCGAATCCAGGGAGATGCGGTTCAGGCACTCGGCCAGGGAAGCGTCGGCCCGGATGGGGCGACGCCGCCTCTTGGCTATCCGATCCAGACGGTCCTGGAGCATCCTGCTCAATACGCTTTCGGTGTTGACCTCCACCATTACGAGCAGGGTGCTCAGGAGGGGGTTATCCGGCTCCGCGTTCAGAGCGTATTCCAGATAGAAACGGGCCAGGGCGTAGTCTTGCTCCGCGATGTGGAGCATCGCCATCGCCTTCACCCACTCTTCCCACTCGTGGGTGTACATCCGGGTCTGCCCAAGGGTAGGGGCCAGGGCAAGGCGGGCCTGCTCGGCGTCGTTGTTTGTCAGGAGGTGCCAGCGGGCGATCGCCGCGCGGGCCGCAACGCTCTGAGGGTTCACTTCCAGCGCTCTCTGATACCATTCCAGCGCCTCATTGCGCCGACCCGCGTCAAAGAGAATGTCCCCTTTCAGCACGTAGAACTCCGATATATCCGGGGCGAGGGCAAGAACCCCGTCCATTTTCGCCGCGCCCTCCTCCCATCTCTCCTGCTCCAGCAGTTCATCAATTTCCCCCATCAACTCCCAGAGGCGCCGGTTTCGTGGCGGGGGTTTTTCCTCCAGTTCCCAGTACGGCACCGGCAGCGTCCGCCACTCCTTCCGGACGTCGTCCCAGACCTCCACAGGCTGACCGGGGGGCAGTTTGCCGTACTGGGCCAGAGTGAAGAAGATGTTGAGCCGATCGGCCAGCGTGCCGTACTGGCTCCCGGCCGTCTGGCGCAGCACCGCCTCCGCCTCCGGTTTTCCCGTCCACAGGAGAATTTCCGCCCAGAGCCGGACCTCCTTCTCCTCCAGGAAACGCTCGGTCAGGAACTGAAAGATCAGAGGATTCCGCTGCACCAGTCGGCGCATCCGGTTTTTCGCGCGTTCCAGTTCCCGGACGCTCTCCGCGCGGTCCGCGGAGCGGGCGAGTTGCATCACTTCCAGCAGTTCCTGTCTCGGCAGGAGAGGCGCGACGAGGGAGGTGGGGTAACGGGGGCTCCGGCTCGGCCCGGGCTTCCGCGTGCCGATGGCTGCCTGATACCGGCTGAACACTTCCTCCGGAGGCTCCTCCCGCTCGGCCAGGATGCGCCAGAGCCGCTCCGCGACACCCCAGCGGCCCAGGTTGGCCGCCGCAGAGGCGAGGATGAACATTGTGGTTCGGTCGGCCTCATCCAGCAGGGACCGGTTGAGTTCGTAGAGGCGGAATAGGGCCTCATCGTCCTCCATCAGCCCCAGGGTGAGGACAGCAGCCTTCAGCGCCTCAACAAACTCGTAGCGGCGGTTCCGCAGGGGTTGAGCGTACTGTTCGGCCAGGTCCCGCCGACCGCCGAAGAGGGCGGCCCGAACGAGGGGGCTCAGGATCAACGGATGGTCCGGGAACTTCTCCGCGGCTCTTGCCCCAACCCGAAGGATCTCGTCCAGACGTCCTGTAAACCACAGCGCCTCCAGTTCCATAGCGTAGGGTATCCACCACTCCGGGGTGAGCCGCTTCACCTGTTGGGCGAGCCGCAGCGCGCCCACGAAGTCCTCCGCGTCCATTGCGTCTTGCCCATCCTCTAACAGATAGAGGGCCTCTTCCGTTTCCTCCGGAGGGGCTTTCACTTCCTCCTGCGCGAGGTCCCGGATCTGGGCGATGGCTTCCTCGTACATCTCGCGGACATCCTTGAGCATTTTCGGCGGGAGGGCCTCCGGCGATCGGAGCGTCACGCGCAGGGAACGGACGGCGTGCCCGATGTTGTTCAGCATGGTGTGGGCAACTCCCAGGAGCGCGTGGGCCATAGGAAAGTCGCCGACCCTCCGGACGGTTTCCTCCAGGACCTCCCGGGCGCTGGAGGGGTCGCCCAGGGAAAGGTAGGCCAGCCCGCGCACCACCGCCACTTCCGGACGGCGTTGCAGGTGGGGCGGCGCTTCTTCTATCGCATCCAGAATTTCCTCGTACTTCCCCTCGGCCTGGAGAGCACCGATCCTATCCATCAACTCTTCCAGCCTCGGTCCCCTGGGAACAGGGGGTTGAGGATGCCTGCGTTTAGGCTTGTGCTTCATCGGACTCCTTTCTCCATATCCAGAATGCCGTCCTGGGCCAGACAGCCATACGCACACGCAGAACACTGCCAGGTTTCGTTCGCTTCCTCAAATCCGACCTGCCCGCACGCCGGGCAGCGGAGGATCTCCCTCAGCGGCCGGACGCCGCCGCCGGTGGGGTGGCCCACCTTGCGCGCCCAGACCAGGTCGTAGTAGACCTGCCAGGGCTGGACGTGAATCCGCTCCAGGGGCAGGGTCTGAAGAAAGGCAGCGAAGGTCTCTGTGGAGAACGTCCGCCCCGGCATCAGGCGGGCCTCTGCCCCAATGCGGTTGCTCACCAGCAGGATGCCGCCAGGCCGGAGGACCCGGACCAGTTCCCGGACGACGCGTCTGGGGTCCGGGGTGAACTCCAGCATCTCCAGCGAGACCACTGCGTCAAAGGTATGGTCGGAAAAGGGCAGGAAGCGAGCGTCCCGCCGGATGAAGGCGACCCGGTCGGCCCAGGGGCGGGTTTCCCGGACGGCGTGGGCCAGCATCCGCCGGGAGAGGTCCACCCCCACGATGTGCCCCCGAAAGCGCGGCTGGAAGAAGAGGGCTCGCGCCAGCCGTCCTGTCCCGCATCCCACATCCAGCACCAGCGGGTTCGGGACCCCGTCCAGGGCCAGAGCCAGAGGCAGGCCCAGGTACCATTGTTCCATCTCGGCGTCAAAGCCCTTGATCCGGTCGTAGAGGGGGGCGACCAGGTCGTAGAGCCAGGCCACCACGCGCGGCCCCAGGTAGGTGCCCTCCGCGATCCCCAGTTGCCAGTAGAGCAGCCCGCCCAGCGCCAGGAGTCCCAGGATCAACCAGACCCACGTCATAGGGCCACCGCTGCCAGCAGCATGCCCCCCAGCAGCCAGAGGGCGCGCGGCCGCCGATCCCCTCTGTCCCCGAAAGCAAAGAAGAAGGGCATCAGCATCAGCAGGATCAGGTAGGGGATGGCGAGAGGTCGGCCGAGCAGCAGGAACAGAAAGGCCGCGGCCATGAATCCGCCCGACCAGGCGAGGCGACCAGGGGCTTCCGCTGTCCGGACTCGTCCGAGAGCGGCGAGGGAGAAAGCCCCTGCCAGGGCCAGAGAGGGGAGGGAAAGGGGCGCCATAGCCAGGTGTCCCGCCAGCCAGGGGAAACCGACCCACGCCAGCGCGTGCCAGCCTGCTCCCACACGCCTGGCCCCACGGCTCCGCACCAGGGCCATCTGGGCGAGGGCAACTGCCCCAACCAGCCATATGGCCGCCTCTTTCCCCACCGCGGCTGCCAGGACCCCTGCAACGGCCAGCCCCAGCAGGCCAGCGGCCAG
>DAOUBO010000607.1:0-5102 GCA_034432695.1 Anaerolineae bacterium
CAGCACCAACGAGGTCTTTGACGGAGCCGCGACTGAGCCTTACCGGGAGTGGGACCCTGTCCATCCCATCAACCCCCGTCAGTTGTTCCAGGCCGTAGAGGATCTCGTCCAGGGTCTCGCGGGCCAGGGCGCGCTGAAGGGCGTCGGGGGTGACCCAGCGGTGGAGGGGATGGGCGGCGAGAAGGAGAACGGCCCCCGGCTGGAAGGGGAGGTAGACGACCGCCATATCGGGGAACGGCCAGAGGCCCAGGGGGGGTAACTCCCGATCCGGGTGGGTCTCCAGGGCCTTCTCGCGGAGGACCCCCAGGCAGGCGGGGCCGACGAGGGCAGCGAAGGCCTCCTCCTCCCGCAGGGCTGCGCAGCAGAGGGCGCCGCGATACCGCTCCCGGGCCTCGGCACGGCGGTTGTGGTGATAGAGGGCCTCGTTCGCCGCGGCCGCGGCCCGGCGCAGGGCCGCCAGGACGCTCCCCGAGGTGGACCAGAAGGCCTGGGCGGCGACCTCCCGGATCTCCCGGTAGAGGCGGGAGGGGGCATCTGGCCCCAGGTCCAGGACCAGGGCGAACTGTTCTCCCTCGCGTTCGGGGGCGGGGCGGATGGGCTGGCCCATCCAGACGATGCCCGGATGGGCCCCTTTCCGACGGTGTCCTTCCACGATCCGGATCGGCTCGGCCCGCACGGTCATCTCCAGGGATCTGGCCTCAGCGCGCGGCCATAAATTCGGCCAGGGCTTCCTCCCACGGCCGCAGGACGATGCCCAGCGCGGCGGCGGCCGTGTTGGCCAGCGGTGCGAAACGGGGCGGGGTGGAATCCCGCCGAAACTGGTCCAGCGTGATGGGCTCCACCGGGACGTGCTCCCGGCCGCCAAGCCGGAGGATGGCGCGGGCGAAGTCGTAGCGGGAGCAGTAGCCGCTGTTGGTCAGGTGGTAGATGCCGTAGGCGTCCGTGCGGATCAGGGCGGCGACGGCTGCGGCCAGGTCGGGCGCGTAGGTGGGGTTGCTCACCTCGTCCACGACCACCCGCAGCGCGCCGCGCTCATCGGCCAGTTGCAGGATGCGGTGGGGGAAGTTCCGCCCACCCGGCGCATAGAGCCAGGCCGTCCGCACGATGTAGAAGCGGGTCAGAAGGTGGGAGACGAACCATTCCCCCGCGGCTTTGGAACGCCCGTAGGGGTTGATGGGATGGACAGGGTCCCACTCCCGGTAAGGCTCAGTCGCGGCTCCGTCAAAGACCTCGTTGGTGCTGATGTAGAGCATCGCTGCGCCGGCCTCCGCGCAGGCCAGGGCGACGTTCTGGGTGCCGATCCCGTTGACGCGGAAGGCCCGCTCCGGCTCACGCGCACAGCCGTCCACATCCGTCCAGGCCGCGGCGTGGATGACCACGTCCGGCCGGAAGTCCAGAATGGCCCGGCGGATGGCCTCCCGATCGGTGATGTCCAGGTCGGGAAGGTCACACCCGGCCAGGGACTCTCCGGCCAGGGCCTGGCTCAGCGCCCGTCCGAGTTGTCCTTTGCACCCGGTAACGAAAACTCGCATGCCACCTCCTCAAAGAGCGGGCGGAGTCGCCGATAGGTCTCGTCCAGCCACTCCGGGATGGTCCGGACCTTTCCGATCACGGTCATATAGTTGGTGTCGCCACCCCAGCGGGGGACGATGTGGAGGTGGACATGGCCGACGACCCCTGCGCCGGCCACTGTGCCGATGTTCAGGCCCACGTTGAACCCCTGGGGGCTGTAGGCCCGTCGCAGAACTCGCAGGCTCACCTGGGTCAGCCACATCCATTCTGTGGCTGTCTCCAGGTCCAGGTCCTCCGGCGAGGAGACATGGGCGAAGGGGACGACCATCAGGTGGCCGTTGTTGTAGGGGTAGCGGTTGAGGATGACGTAGCAGCGCCGGCTCCGGTAGACGATGTGGGCCTCCTCGTCCGGGAAGCGGGGCTTGAGGCAGAACAGGCATTCCTCTGGCAGAGGCTCCTCTCCTCGGAGGTAGACCATTCGCCACGGCGTCCAGAGAATGTCCATTCTCTTTTCCTCACGGTGATGGAGTGGGCGTCGGCGTGGGGGTGGGGGTCGGCGCCGGGACGTAGTGGATCGCTCCAGGCCGGAGACAGGGGTCGTAGTTGGCCCCCAGGATGACCCGAAAGTCCACCGTGCGCTCCGTCTGGGGTTGCCGGACAATGTCCCCCTGGTTCAGATGATACAGTTGGGTCAGGAGCCAGAGCGGCGACCCCTTGGAGGTGGGGGTGAAGTCCACGACCTGGGTCCGGGGGACAGGGTCAACGGTCGTGAGGCCGACCACAGCGAAGCCCTCCCAGCGGAGCCGCTCCGCGGCGACCTCCCCCATCCCGGGACGGCCCGTCCCGTCCCAGACCTCCACCCGGAAGGGCGACTGCCCCAGGCGGGCGGTGGCGGGGGGCTGGAGGGCCTCGGCGACCAGCGCCTCCAGGGCGTCCGGGACGGGGAGAAGGACGTAGGCGCCCTTCGGGTCGGTCCAGGGGGTGACGTAGGGCGGCGTGATGAAGCGGCTTTTGATGTTGGCCCCGTCCAGCCGGGTGCCCACCCAGGCCAGGTAGAGCATCTCCTTCAGCCCCAGGTCGGTCTCCACCATCTGGCGGAGGGCCTCCCAGACTTCGGGGATGCGCCCCAGCCATCCTCCGCCGAGCCCCTGGCGGTAGAGGGCCCGCAGGACCTGCTGCTGACGGCGGCTCCGGTCAAAGTCGCTGGTAGACCAGCGGGAGCGGACGTACCAGAGGGCGTGCAGGCCGTCCAGGTGCTGGACGCCGGGGTAGAGGTCTATATCCACGCCCTCCGCGGGGTTTTCCGGGTTGGGGAACGTATCGTGCAGTTCGCATTCTACGGGCACATCCACGCCGCCGAGGGCGTCCACGATTTTCACGAACCCGTTGAAGTCCACCAGGGCGTAGTAGTGGATGGGGATCCCGAAGTTGTATTCCACCGTGGCCTTGACCAGCGCGGCCGGGCCACCGGGGTACTCCTTTCCCTTCGTGAAGGCGGTGTTGATCTTGGCAAACCCGTGGTCGGGGATCCAGGCGTAGTAGTCCCGCGGGATGGAGAGCATGCTGACGGACGGGACCTCCGGGTTCACGCTGACGACGATCATCACGTCCGTCCGTCCGCCGTTGCCCCCCTCCGTGTCCATCCCCAGGAGGAGGATGTTCATCACGTTTTCCGGAAGGACGACGAGAGGCATCGGGGTGGGAATGGGAAGAGGCAGGCTGATGGCCTCGGTCGCGGTCGGCGGCTCTCCTGGGACGGGGATGGGCGTCGGGAGGGTGATGGAAGGCGGCGCCACGGTCGGAGTGGGGGTCGGGGTCGGCGATGGCGTGGGCGTGGGGGAGGGGGTCGGCGTGGGCGTCGGGGAGGGAGTCGGGGCAGGGGTTTTGGGGATGACCACCGTGGCGGTCGGCGCGACGATCTGGGGGGCGAGGGGGAGCACGAACCACCGGGCCGCCGCGGTGAGCAGGGCCAGCACCAGGGCCAGGATCAGGGTTGCCAGCAGGAAGGAGTGTGGGTTCCGTTTCACGGGCCTTCTCTCATCCCCCGGGAATTTGGGGGTATTATACTACGGAACGCGAGGAGCGCCAGAGGGAGCAGCGACGGGGGCGGTGGATGGGGAGCGCCCGGCCCAGGATTCGTGCCAGCCATGCCAGCAAGACGTACTGGCTGGCCGGTAGGTCGGATTGCCAATCCGACAACGTAGGTCGGATTGCCCATCCGACAACGTAGGTCGGATTGCCCATCCGACAACGTGGGTCGGATTGCCCATCCGACAACGTGGGTCGGATTACCCATCCGACAACGCAGGTCGGATTGCCCATCCGACAACGTGGGTCGGATTACCAATCCGACCTACGGTCTGTATCGCAGTTGACCGGCCAGTACGCCTGGATTCCAGGAAGGTCAGGTGAAGTGTCCGGGTGGCCAGAACTCTGGACAAATTCCGCAATCCATGGCATACTCATCGCAGGGGGTGCGGAATGCGTGGGGCGGGAAACGTGAAACGTGAAACGTGAAGCGTGAAACGTGAAGCGGGATATGGCCGCGGACCTGCCCCGACACCTGATGCGCCTCCTGGTGGCCCTCCTCCAGCACCAGGCCCGGACCTGGCTGGGGGAGGAGTTTATGGAAGCGGCGGGGGACGCGCTGGCTGAGGCCGGTGGCGAGGAACTCCAGGCCCGCCTGAACCGCGCCCTGCGTGCCCCCCAGACCGCGCGCCAGTTGCTGGAAGCCGCCCGGCGCGCCGAGGAATACGTCCAGGCCCACTGCCCCGACCCCGCCCTGCGCGGCGCGCTGACCCTGGGGTTCGCCGACCTCCCCGCCGTCCAGGCCGCGCTGGCGGACCTCCCCGCCGCGCTGGACCCCTCCGGCGTGGAGCGGGCCCTGCGGGAGGCGCTGGCGCGCGACCTGCCGGCCCTCACCCCCGCCCAGCGGGAAACCGCCGCCCGTCTCTACACCGACGCGCTCCTGCGCGCCGTCTCCACCCTGAAGGACTTCGCCCTGCCCATCATCGCCCAGACCGTCCACGACCTCCGGGAGGAGCAGCGGGAGCAGACCGCCATGCTGCGGGAAATCCTGGCCCGGCTGGGGCGGGGGGAGCCCCTGGGGGAGGAGGAAGCGGCCGCGCTGGGCCGGGCCCTCGTCCAGGGCCTCCTGACCGTCCAGGGCGACGTCTCCGGCTCCGTCATCATCATCGGCTACGGCAACCGGGTGACCCTGGGGCCCGCCCAGATCGCCCGCCTGCGCCCCCAGGTCACCCTCCCCGGCGACCTGCCGCCCGGCTCCTACCTCCCCTTCCCCCGCAACGCGCTCTTCACCGGCCGCGAGGCGGAACTCGGGCGGCTGGCGGAGGTGGTGTGCCCTCCCCCCTCCCCCGGCGGCGAAGCCGCCACCCCCTCCCCTCTCTCACAAAGTGGGAGAGGGGAGGGGGGCGGGGGGTGGGGGGACGGCCTCCCCTTCCCCTCGACCTCCCGCCGGGCGGGAGAGGGGGAGGGGAGGCCCCCCCCCCCCCCCCCCCCCCCCCCCCCCCCCCCCCCCCCCCCCCGGGGGGGGGGGGGGGGGGGGGGCGGCGGGGGGGGGGGGGGGGGGG
>DAOUBO010000608.1:0-7054 GCA_034432695.1 Anaerolineae bacterium
GTACCGGGCCCTGCTGGCGGGGGAGGCGCTGAGCCGGTGGGCCGCGCGGGAGGATTGGCCGCGCATCCTGGATAACTACGCCCGCTGCGTCCGCATCACCCGGGATTTTGCCGAACGGTTCACCCTGGACCCCGGCCGCTTCGTCCATCCGATAGAGCGGGAACTCTACGACGCCTGGCGGGTGGCCCGGGAGCAGGTCCGGCCCGATAGTTCGGTGGATGAGTTCTTTGCCGCCTTTCTGCCCCTGGTGGATGTGATTGACCGCTTCTTCGCGCGGGAGACGGGCGTGATGGTGATGGCGGAGGACCCGGCCCTGCGGGAGAACCGACTGGCGCTGCTACAGCATATCGTCGCCCTGGCCGATGGCATCGTGGACCTGAGCCGGATGGAGGGGTTCTGAGTAGCCAGGATCCGAACCAGAGCCAGCGCTTTTCGCTGCGGCGGCTGCGTAGCATGATCGGCCTGTGCCCGACAGTTTGCTCAGAGTGCAGGCGCTAACCGTCGGTCGGGCGGTGTAACGGGTTGCTCACCCTTTTGTAACTTTTCCGATGGGGTGCAAATTTTGAGGAGCATGCTATAATTGGATTAACAGACGTAGTGCAGGATTCTGCGGCTTAACGAATCACTGGACTTTGGACAAACTGAAAGGGCCGGGGAGAGCGCCTTACCCATGCTACATATGTGGGCTTTTATCCATTTGCCGATGCCCATATAAATGGGTGGCCGTAACATCCATATGGGTGGCCGTAGGCCGAAGTGAATTTCGGCTTACATCCCGGCGGTTTATCCAAAGTCCAGTTATCCAAAGTCCAGGAATTAACGGATGACGACGTCGTGGGGGGTGTGAAGGAGCGACGGGGAAATGGCTCCACCAACCATCCTGTATATTGAGGACAATCCTGAAAACCGGTTGCTGGTACGGCGGATTTTAGAGGCTGAGGGATATCGGGTTCTGGAAGCGGAGGACGGGCCTTCGGGCCTGGAGGCGGTCCGCTCCTCCCTCCCGGACCTGGTTCTGCTGGACATTAACCTGCCGGAGATGGATGGCTACGAACTGGTCAGACGGTTACGGCAGGTGCCCGGGATGGAGAAAATCCCCATCATCGCGCTGACCGCTAACGTGATGAAAGGGGACCGGGAGCGGACGCTGGAGGCCGGGTGCGATGGCTACATCCAGAAACCCATAGATGTGGACGCGCTGCCGGTTCAGATTGCGTCCTTCTTGAAGAAGCGGTGAACTGACGGACCCGGAGGGGTGGGGCTATGCCACCGGTGAACCCGGAGGACGCCACCGTTCTGGTGGTGGAGGACAACCTGAACAACTTCCTGCTCATCGCCCGGTTGCTGGCCTATCTGGGGGTGAGGCAGTGTGAGTGGAAGGCATCCGGCTGGCAGGTGCTGGAATATGCGGAGTCCCTGCCCCACATAGACCTGATTCTGATGGACATTTTCCTGCCGGAGCGGGATGGATACGATGCGTTGAGCCTGTTGCGGGCACACCCTCGTTTCAAGGACACCCTCATCGTCGCGGTCACGGCCGACGCCAGCCAGGAGAACATGGAGCGGGCCCGCAAAGCCGGCTTCAACGGCTTTATCGGCAAACCGATAGACCCCGACCGATTCCCCGACCAGATCCGCCGGATTCTGCGCGGGGAGCCGGTCTGGGAACCGGGCTCGTAGGTTCATTCTCCCCTGTTCTTTTGCTGAATCTCCGAGCCCTGTGGACGGGGCTTGGGTGGCATGGAGGCCTTTCAAGGGACGACGGGCATATCGGTTCCGGGCGTTGGGATGCGGGGCGGCCTGGGCCGCACGATTCTGACCGCCTTTCTGGTCCTGGCGATTCTCCCCCTCAGCATTGTCAGTTGGTATGCCTCCAACCGCCACCGCCAGAACATCCAGGAAGCTGTCACCGATAAACTGGTCACCATCGCCGCCCTGAAAGAGACCCAGATGAGCCGCTGGGTGGAAGGCCATGTGGCCGCCCTGAGCACCCCCGAACTGACCGCGGAAGTCCTGGACGCCGAAGCGCACGCATCCCCCGGTCTCAGAGATCAGTTGGCCCGTCTGGCGGGGCGGAGAGGGTTCAGCGACCTGGGGCTGGTGGGTCCGGACGGTAGGGTGGAGTGGGCAGGAAATCCCGCCCGGGAGGGGAGTCTCGTCCCGCTGCCCCAGCCGGGCCGTCCTTTCGCCGTCTTCTCCCGTCTGGACCTGGCCAACCAGGGGGAGTTACTGGTCGTGGTGCCGATGGATTCGGCTCGCTGGCCCTGGCTGGCCGCGTGGTTGCCCGTGGAGGGCCTGGTTCCCATCCTGGAGGAGCGGGCCGGCCTGGGCAACACGGGAGAAGCCTACGTGGTGGACCGGTCCGGCATCGCCTGTCCTCAGGGACGCCGCCTGGAGAGCCCGGCCATTCTGGCCGCCCTCCGGGGGGAAGCCGGAGAGGGCCTCTACGAAAATTACGCCGGTCGGCCAGTGATCGGCGTCTACCGCTGGCTGCCCTCCCTGGACCTGGCCCTGGTGGTGGAGCAGGCCCAGGAGGAAGCCTTCGCGGGCAACGAAGCGGTGACGGCCGCCGTCATCGCCGCAGCCCTGGGGGTCGCCCTGGCGACGACGGTGCTGGCGGCCGTCATCACCCGGCAGATCACCCGCCCCGTCGTCCAACTGACCGAGTCGGCTCTGCGCATCGCCGCCGGGGACCTCTCCCAGCGGGTTCAGGTGACCTCGCGGGACGAGATCGGCATTCTGGCCCAGGTCTTCAACCAGATGGCCGCCGAACTGGAGGCCCTCTACAACGATCTGGAGGCCAAAGTTGCCGAGCGGACCCGCCTTCTTCAGCAGGCCAACTACCAGATTCAGCGCCGGGCTCTGCAACTCCAGGCCAGCCTGGAGGTCGGGCAGGCGGTGACCTCCATCCTGGACCCGGATCAACTCCTGGATCGGGTTGTCCGGGTGGTTCGGGATTGTTTCTATTATTCTTACGTAGCGGTTTACACCGCGGAGGATGAAGGGGAACACCTGGTGTTGCGGGCCTCGGTCGGCGACCCCGACCCCTTTCACGGGGAACGGGTCGGGGTTCGGGCCTCCGGGGCTGTGGGGCGGGCGTTCCGGAGCGGTGTGCCGGTGGTGGAGAGCCGCCCGGTCATGCTGAAGGTCGGTCCGCCTGCGGCGTATACCCGTACCGAGGCCGCGCTCCCTCTGCGGTTAAGCGACCGGGTCCTGGGCGTCCTGGATGTCCAGAGCACGCAGCGGGAGGAGTTTGAGGCGGACGACATCTCGGTGCTCCAGAACGTCGCCAACCAGGTCGCCATCGCGCTGGAGAACGCACGGGCTTATGCGCTGGAGCGGGAGGCTGCCGAGCGGCTCCGGGAACTGGATCGGTCCAAGCGGCGCTTCCTGGCGAATATGTCCCACGAACTTCGGACGCCGCTGACCAACATTATCGGCTTTGCCCGGCTGATGCTGAAAGGGATAGACGGCCCGCTGACCGAGCAGCAGCGCCACGACCTGGAGATCATCTACCACAATGGGGAGCACCTGTTGGGCCTGATCAACGACCTCCTGGACCTCTCGCAGATTGAGGCCGGGTTGATGGAACTGGAGTTCCGGGAGGTGGACCTGGCAGACCTGATCCGGAGCGTGATGGCGACGGCGAGCGCGCTGGTGCGGGGGAAACCGATCGTTCTGCGGGAAATTCTGGATCCGAATCTTCCCCCGGTTCGGGCGGACCCGGTGCGAATCCGGCAGGTGCTGTTGCGCCTTCTGGCGAACGCGGCGAAGTTCACCGATCAGGGCAGCATCACGGTCCGGGCCTGGCCCGAAAATGGAGAGGTCCGGGTCAGCGTCAGCGACACCGGGGTGGGCATTCCCTCCGATCTTCGGGAGCGCATCTTTGAGCGGTTTGAGCAGGGCGTGGTGGAAAACGGGCGTCGTCCCGAGGGGATAGGGCTGGGACTGGCGTTGAGCAAGGAGTTTGTGGAGATGCACGGTGGGCGCATCTGGGTGGAGAGCGAGGTCGGGAAGGGATCCACGTTCACCTTCTCCCTTCCTCTGACTCCCCCCACCAGCGCATAGCGGCTTTGCCTCTATGGTGCTGAGGGCAGGATGACGGCGGTCATCGCTATCGCCAACCACAAAGGCGGCGTCGCAAAAACGACGACGTGCCTCTCCCTGGGCGGCGCGCTCGCGGAGCAGGGGCTTCAGGTCCTGCTGGTGGACCTGGACCCTCAGGCGCATCTGACGCTCTCGCTGGGCGTTCGTCCTGAAGGAGTCCGCCACACCGTCGCGGAGGTTCTGTTGGCCCAGAGGTCGCTGGTGGCGGTCAGCCGGGAGACCCGGGTGGACGGGCTGGACCTGGTGCCGGCCAGTGGTGACCTGGTGGTTCTGGACAAGGTCCTCTATGGCCAGCGGGGCTATGAATATCGCCTCCGGCAGGCGATGGATTCGGTCTCCCTCTCCTACGATTTTGTTCTGATGGACTGTCCCCCCTCCTTTGGGACGCTGACGATCAACGCGCTCACGGCCGCCGATCTGCTGGTGATCCCGGTGCAGTGCGAGTTCTACGCGTGGCGGTCCCTCCGCTCTGTGCTGGAACTGGTCGCGGTGGTTCGGGAGAAGACAAACCCCCGGCTGCGTTACCGGCTGCTGGTGACGATGTACGACATGCGCAGCCGGATCCACCGGCTGGTTCTGGAGCAACTGCGGCGGTCTTTCCCGCAGGCTCTTTTCCGGACCGTCGTTCAGGTGGATACCCGGCTGCGGGAGAGCCCGGCCCATGGGCTTCCTATCACCCATTATGCGCCGCGCACCCGTGCTTCTGAGCAGTACCGCGCGGCCGCTCGGGAGATACAGGCCTGTTTGGCTGCCCCTCCGGGGGTCCTGAGCGGGTCGGCGGTGGCGGCGAAGCCTGTAGCGGCTCTCTGAGAGGCACCTGTAGCGGGGGAAAGGAGAAAATGGACGATTTGAAGCGGTCGCTGGAGGAGCTGTTTTCGGACTTCGTTCCTCCGTCTCCGGAGGGCCAGCCTCCGGTAGTCCCGGAGGAAGAGCGGGAACTTGAGGAACGGCCGCAGGAAGAGATGCTCCGGGAAGAGCGGCCGAAGACACGGCCCCGGACCTACTGGGAGGAGTTCGCGCTCTCCGGGCGTCGGCAGATTCCCGAAGCCCCGTTGATCGCCGCACGGGTGCGCAACATCCGTGCCCACTTGCTGGGGAACGCTCTGATCGTTCTGGTGGCTGTCCTCTGGGTTGCCTTCCTCCTGGGGAGCGCTATGGCCCAGGTGCACCGGGCGCTGGTGCAGGTGGGGGAGGAGACCCGGCGGGCGAACGCGGCCCTGCTGGTCAGCCGCGCCGCGGCGGATCTCTTCACTGCCATCGGCCAGGGCACTCTGGCGGAGGACCCTGAGGCCTTCATCTCCGGCGTGGGCGCCGCGCGGGAGCAGATGCAGAAGGCGTACGACCACTTTCTGGAAAGCGCGGCTGCTGTTCCGCTGAACGATCCGATGTGGGCGGAACTGGTCCGCTTGCGGGCATCCGTCGTGCAGATGGATTCCTGGACCCTCTACCTGGTGGACCAGGCGCGGGTTAACCACTGGGAGATCATTCGGGCTTCGCAGTTACATCTGATCCCCTACTACCGGGGCGAGATTCAGGAGGCGACGGCTCGGGCGGAGCAGATCACTGCGGAGCGGTTGGCGAGGGCAAACGAGGAGGCGGCAGCCGCGCAGGAACTGTTCCAGAACACGGCCGTCGCCTGGGGGTTCGTGCTGTTGCTGGTCGTCCTGGGGGTGAACGGGGCGTTACTCCGCAGTATCGCGCAGCCTCTGGAACAACTGGCGGAGGCGGCGGGCCGCCTGGCGTCCGGGCATCTGGAGGTGCGTGTGCCTGTGGAGCGGGTGGACGAGTTCGGCCGGCTTGCCCAGGCCTTCAACGAGATGGCGGAGCGGCTGGAGGCCATTTACAACGAACTGGAGGATCGGGTGCGCGAGCGGACCCGGGCCCTCCAGGAAGCCAACTACGCCCTCCAGCGGCGGGCCATTCAACTGGAGGCCACCGCGGAGGTTAGCCGGGCGATCACGTCTATCTTCAATGTGGACGAGTTGCTGCGCAGGGCGGTAGATCTCATCCGGGATCGCTTCGGCTTTTATCACGTGGGGATCTTTCTGATGGACGAGACCGGAGAGTGGGCCGTGTTGCGGGAGGCCACCGGCGAGGCGGGCGCCCAGATGAAGGCCCAGGGCCATCGCCTCCGGGTCGGAGAGACCAGCATGGTTGGCTGGACGGCCCTCCATCGTCAGCCGCGCATCGCGCTGGATGTCGGCGAGGACGCGGTCCACTTCGCCAACCCCCTTCTGCCCTACACCCGCTCGGAGATGACCCTCCCGCTGATGGTCGGCGGCCGCCTGCTGGGAGTGCTGGATGTCCAGTCTACCGAAGAGGCGGCGTTTGACGAGGACGATATCCGCACCCTCCAGAGCATGGCCGACCAGCTGGCCATCGCCATAGAGAACGCCCGGCGGCTCTCTGAGACCGCCTTGCTGCTGGAGGCGACCAGTCCGATTTACCGCTTCAGCCGTCGGCTCAGCGCGGCGACCACCGTGGAGGACGTTGCGGCGGTGATTATCCAGAGCGTCGCGGAAACGGAAGCGGACGGCTGCGTGGTGGTGGAGTTTGAGTTCTCCGATGGGGTGCCGGAAGCCCTGCTCTACCGGGGGGTCTGGCGGCGAGACCGGGAGCCTCGGTTCCGGGCCGGGATGCGGGTAGAGGTTTCGGAAAGCCCCTTCCCCTTCCCCATGCTGAGCCAGATGTGGGTGAGCGAGGATGCGCAGAAGGACTCCCGGTTGCCGTCTGAGTTCCGGGACCTCCTCCACGCCACCGATGTTGGTGCCCTGGTTAACGTCCCGCTCCGGGTGGGAGAGCGGCCCATCGGGCAGGTGGTGATCCTGCGGTCCGCGCCGGGCGCCTTTTCCCCGGCGGCGCTGCGGCTCTATGAGGTCATCGGCGACCAGGCGGCCGTCGCGCTGGAGCGGGCCCGTCTGCTGGAGAGCGCGCAGCGGCGGGCGGA
>DAOUBO010000609.1:0-3320 GCA_034432695.1 Anaerolineae bacterium
CATCACCATCACCGTGACGCCGGTAATTGAGTCGCCAGCGAGAATGGCCGCGGCGATGGGCGCCGCACCTCTCCACCGGCGGTCCCGCCGCCAGCCAGGAAAGGCGCTCAGTGAGCGTGCCGGTCGTATCGTCGGGGCGGATCGGCTCTTCCCGCTGGGCCAGGATGGGGCCGGTGTCCACCCCCTCGTTCATCACCATCACCGTGACGCCGGTAATTGAGTCGCCAGCGAGAATGGCCGCGGCGATGGGCGCCGCACCTCTCCACCGGGGAAGGAGGGAAGCGTGAAGGTTCAGGCAACCGTAAGAGGGCAATTGCAGAATGGCAGGGGGGAGAATCTGGCCGAAAGCCGCCACAACGATGAGGTCGGGCTTCCAGGATCTCAGTTGCTCCAGGGCCTCCGGAGCTGAGACCCTCTCCGGCTGGAAGATGGGGAGGCCCAACCGCTCTGCCGCCTCTTTGACTGCGGGAGGACGGAGGCGAGAGCCACGCCCGGCAGGGCGGTCCGGCTGCGTAACGACGCCGACCACGGGGTACGCCCGGGTCAGAGCATCCAGCGCGGGAATCGCGAAAGCGGGACTCCCCATAAAGACGATGCGAGGGTTGCAGGTCATCAACGAGCGGTTTCCTGCTGCGTCGCGTGATTGACGGGTAAACTGTACTACAAAAGAGGCATCATGTCAAGGCCGGGTTGCCAATTTCGGCCACTTGCGGTATACTGAATTTGCATCCGGGACCTTCTGCCAGACCCTCTCGCAGAGGAACGAGATGACGCTCTGGTATCACCGCCGCACCTGATCGGATAACCGGGGCGCCGGTTGGCGCCCGCAGACCGCTGGGCCTGCGTCCGGGGGCGGCGGGGATGCCGTGCCCTGAGACGGATGGGATGCGCGCCTCCTGAGGCCGCCGCCGGCGTGGGCCGACGGCGGCTTTTTGCGCCCACGTCGCGCCCGGGCGACCGCCCGGCCGCGTGGAGATTCCATACTCAGGGAGGTGTGCACCATGTCCGAACGTCTCACCCGTTTCTTCGCCTCGCGCTGGGGCATCCTCCTGGCCGGGGCCGTCATCGGCCTCCTGGCCCCGCTCCTCCAGCGGGCCGGGAATCCCCCCAACATGGGCATCTGCGTGGCCTGCTTTGAGCGGGACATCGCCGGGGCCCTCGGCCTCCATCGGGCCGCCCTCGTCCAGTACATCCGGCCCGAAATCATCGCCTTCGTCCTGGGCTCCCTGATCGCCGCCCTCCTCTTCCGGGAGTTCAAGCCCCGCGCCGGCTCCGCCCCCATTGTCCGCTTCCTGCTGGGCATGTTCGCCATGATCGGCGCCCTGGTCTTCCTGGGCTGCCCCTGGCGGGCGCTGCTGCGGCTGGCGGGCGGGGACCTGAACGGCCTGGTGGGGACTGCCGGGCTGGTCGCCGGGATCGCCATCGGCGTCTTCTTCCTGAAGCGGGGCTACTCCCTGGGTCGCAGCCGCCCGGCGCCGGCCCCCGTGGGCTGGATGATGCCCGCCATCATGCTGGGCCTCCTCCTGCTCCTCCTCTTCCGTCCCCAGTTCACCAAAGACGGCCCCATCTTCTTCAGCACTGAGGGGCCCGGCTCTAAACACGCGCCGATCCTCATCTCCCTGGCCGTGGGGCTGGTCATCGGCTTCCTGGCCCAGCGCACCCGCTTCTGCACCATGGGCGCCTGGCGGGACGTCATCCTGATGGGCGATACCCATCTCCTCACCGGCGTCGGCGCGCTCTTCGGGGTGGCGCTGATCACCAACCTGGCCCTGGGGCAGTTCAAACCGGGCTTCGCCGCCCAGCCGGTGGCCCACTCCAACCATCTCTGGAACTTCCTGGGGATGACGCTGGCCGGGCTGGCCTTCACCCTCGCGGGCGGCTGCCCGGGCCGTCAACTCTTCCTCTCCGGCGAGGGCGACGGCGACGCGGCCCTCTTCGTCCTGGGGATGATCTTCGGCGCGGGCTTCGCCCACAACTGGGCCCTGGCCAGCGTCCCCGACAAACTGGCCGAGGGGGTGCTGACGGTGGGCGGGCCCGGCCCCTACGGACAGGCTGCTGTGATCATTGGACTGGTCTTCTGCATCGTGCTGGGCTTCACGATGCGGGAGCGCACATCAGCCGCAAGATAAATCTTGCGTTACGTGTTGCGGAGGTGAATGATGGCAAAGGTCGTGGACGCGCGGGGCCTCTCCTGCCCCCAGCCGGTCATCCTGACCCGACAGGCGATGGAGGAGGGGGAGTTCCCCATTGAGGTTCTGGTGGATACCGTCACCTCCCGCGAAAACGTGCGCCGGGCCGCCGAACGGGCCGGCCTCAGAGTGCAGGTGGAAGCGGTGGGGGACGAGTTCAAACTGACGCTGACGCGGTAACGCCGAGAGGTGACCGTCACCTTGAAGGTGACGGTCACCTCAAAAGGAGAACCATGGCCAAACGAGACTTCACCCGGCTGACCCAGATCGCCTCCTGTGCGGGTTGAGCGGGGAAACTGGCCCCCGGGGCCCTGGCGCAGGTCCTGCGCCCCCTGCTGGATTCGCTGGAGGAGGACGAGCGCGTCGTTGTGGGGCTGGGCTCGCCCGACGACGCCGTCGTCTACCGGATGGAGAACGGCACCCTGCTGGTCGCCACGGCGGACTTCTTCGCGCCGGTGGTGGACGACGCCTACACCTACGGCGCCATCGCCGCCGCCAACTCCATCAGCGACGTCTACGCGATGGGCGGGACGCCCTTCCTGGCCCTCAACCTGGCCGCGATCCCCTCGGACATGCCGCCGGAGATTGCCGCCGAGATCTTCCGGGGCGGGATGGAGAAGGCGCGGGAGGCGGGCGTCGTCGTCGCGGGCGGGCACACGATGGACGATAAGGAGCCCAAGTACGGCCTGGCCGTCATCGGGACGGTGGCCCCGGAGCGGCTGCTCCTGAAGGGCGGCGCGCGGCCGGGGGAGCGGCTGGTGCTCACCAAACCCCTGGGCTCCGGCGTCATCACCACCGCCTACCGGGCCGGGCAGGCCTCCCCGGAGGCGCTGGCCCAGGCCGTCCCCTGGATGCTCCGGCTGAACCGGGACGCGGTCCGGGCCGTCCACGCCACCTCCGCCCGGGGCGCCACCGACATCACCGGCTTCGGCTTCCTGGGCCACGCCGTGGAGATGGCCCTGGCGGCAGGGGTCCGCTTCCGGGTCTGGTCCGACCGGGTCCCCATCCTGGAGGCCGCCCGCCCCCTGGCCGACCTCTGGCTCTTCCCCGGCGGGACGGCGGCCAACGAGATGCACTTCGGCCAGTGGGCAACCTTTGACCCGTCCATCCCCCAGGATACCCAGACGCTCG
>DAOUBO010000610.1:0-7556 GCA_034432695.1 Anaerolineae bacterium
GACCTGCTGGTTGAGGATGCCGTCATTGTGGAGTTGAAGGCGGTCTCCCAGTTGACCAGAGAGCACGAGGCCCAGTTGTTGAATTATTTGCGAGCCACGCCTTATGAGGTGGGGTTGCTGCTGAATTTCGGCCCGAAACCCGACTTTTGCCGCCTGGCCTTTGATAACGAGCGTAAGACGGTGACGTGGGAGCGGTCGTAAAAATAAAAAAAAGAATCCGCGTTTATCCGCGTTCATCCGCGTCCTATATCCCGACTTTTGCCGCCTGGCCTTTGATAACGAGCGCAAGACGGTGACGTGGGAGCGGTCGTAAAAAGAAAAAAGAATCCGCGTTTATCCGCGTTCATCCGCGTCCTATGGAGCGAAAATGGGCAAGATACGGGTAGGGGTGTTGTTTGGAGGGCGATCGGGGGAGCACGAGATCAGCCTGATCTCGGCCCGGTCGGTGATGCGGGTGATGGACCCGGAGAAGTACGAGGTGGTGCCCATTGGCATCACCAAAGACGGGCGCTGGCTGGCCTCGGGCGACCCGATGGCCGCGCTGACGCAGGGCGACGAAGGCCTCAGCCGCCCGGCCGCGCTGCTGGGCGACCCGGCGCACCGGGGCGTCGTCTCCCTGAAGGAACTGGAGCCGCACCTGGCCCGCGCGCTCCTGGCCGAACTGGACGTCGTCTTCCCGGTCCTGCACGGGCCCTACGGGGAGGATGGGACGGTCCAGGGGCTGCTGGACCTGGCGGGCATCCCGTATGTGGGGGCCGGGGTAGCGGCGTCGGCGCTGGGGATGGACAAGGTCCTCTTCAAGGACCTGATGCGGGCCCACGGGCTTCCCGTCGTGAAGTACGTCGTGGTCAAGCGGCGGGAGTGGGAGCGGGACCCGGAGGCGGTGCTGGACCGGGTGGAGGCCGAACTGGGGTATCCTGTCTTCACCAAACCGGCCAACCTGGGCTCCAGCGTGGGGGTCAACAAGTGCCGGGAGCGGAAGGAACTGGCGCGGGGGCTGGCCGACGCGGCCCAGTACGACCGGAAACTGCTGGTGGAGGCCGCGGTCCCGCAGGCGCGGGAGATTGAGGTCAGCGTTCTGGGCAACGACGACCCGATCGCCTCGGTGCCGGGGGAGATCGTTCCCAGCCGGGAGTTCTACAGTTACGCCGCCAAATACCTGGACGACGGGGAGCGGGCGTCCAAACTGCTGATCCCCGCGCCGCTGCCGGAGGAGGTGGCCCAGCGGGCGCGCGACCTGGCCGTCCGGGCCTACCTGGCGGTGGACTGCGCCGGGATGGCGCGGGTGGATTTCCTGCTCTCCCGGGAGACGGGGGAACTCTACATCAGCGAACTGAACACCATTCCGGGCTTCACGGCGATCAGCATGTACCCGAAGTTGTGGGAGGCCAGCGGCATCCCGTACCCGGAGTTGATTGACCGGCTGATCCAGCTGGCGCTGGAGCGGCACGCCGACCGGGCCCGGAACCGGGTGTCGTATCAGCCGGAGGAGTAGCGGGAGCAGGGCGCAGGGGGTAGAGGTGATGGCACGGCGGCTGCGGGAACTGATTCGCCAGGGGGAGTCGTTTGAGGTTGAGTTCAAGAGCGACCGAGGGCCGCTCTCCGATGACGAGTTGCTGGGGCTCGTTGTCTGCCTGGCGAATGCCCGGGGCGGCATACTGGTGATCGGTGTGGAGGACGACGGCACGGTGACCGGACTCCATGAAAAGCACCGCACGAGCCCGGAGCAACTGGCCGCGTTCATTGCCGCTCGCACGCAGCCGTCGCTCCCGGTCAGGGCCTCGTTTGAATCCTGGGAAGGGCGCCAGGTTGCCCTCATTGAGGTGCCACGGACAGATCAACCCGTCGCCACCAGCGATGGTCGGTTGCTGATTCGGTACCTGGATGTTCACGGCAGGCCGGGTTGTCGTCCGCTGTATCCCTACGAATTGCCTGCCTGGCGGGCCAATCGGGGGTTTTGGGACTACACCGCTCAGCCGGTGGAAGGGGCCAGATGGCAGGACCTGGACCCGCTGGAATTTGAGCGCCTGCGCCGCCTGGTCCAGGAGTATCACGGCGACGCTCAGTTGCTCAGCTTGGATGACCGGCAACTGGCCAGCGCGCTGAATCTGGTCGCCCGGCAGGACCACCAGTATGTCCCGACCGTCGCGGGTCTCCTGCTGGTTGGGCGAGAAGAAGCGCTGCGGGCCTTTCTGCCGGCCCACGAGGTAGCCTTTCAGGTTCTGGAGCGAGGGGAAGTCCGGCTAAACGAGTTCTACCGGTGGCCGCTTCTGCGGGTTTTTGAGCGGGTGATGGAGGCCTTTTCGGTCCGGAACGAGGAGCGGGAGTTGATGGTGGGGCTCTTCCGCGTGGGGGTACCGGCCTACGATCCGCGGGCTTTCCGCGAGGCGGTGAACAACGCCCTGACGCATCGGGATTACACCCGGCTGGGCGCTGTGCACATTCAACTGCACGAGGAGCACGTCCTGATCTCCAACCCGGGCGGATTTGTGGAGGGGGTTACCGTTCACAACATTCTGGTGGCCGGGCCCAGGCCGCGCAACCCGGTTCTGGCGGACGCCTTCAAGCGCATCGGGCTGGTGGAACGGACGGGTCGGGGGGTCAGCATCATCTATGAGGGGCTTTTGCGGACAGGGCGCACGCCGCCCGACTACTCCCGGACCACCCATACATCGGTAACGCTGATTCTGCCCGGTGGCCCGAGCGATCTGGATTTCGTCTCCCTCGTTGTTCGGGAAGAGAACAGGCGACAGCGTCCCTTTTCGGTAGAGGAACTGCTCCTTCTGAGCCACCTCTGGCGCGAGCGGGAGGTGGACCTGACGGAGGCAGCGCGTTTAATTCAGCAGGACGAAGCGACGGCGCGAAAAGTGCTGGAGCGCCTTCTGGAGAGTGGGCTGGTGGAAGGACGGGGTCGCACCCTGGCCCGTCGGTATCATCTGAGCCTTGCTGTGTACCGGGAAATCGGGAAAAAGGCAGAATATGTGCGCCGACGGGGCTTTGACCGCCCGCAAATGGAGCAGATGATTCTGGAATACGTGCGGTCGTACGGTCGGATTACCCGCAGAGAGGTAGTGGATTTGTGCCGGGTTACGGACCGGCAGGCGGTGTATCTATTGGGACTATTGCTCAAAAGGGGGCACCTGGAAAAAATCGGGGCAGGGCGAAGTACATTTTACCAGTTGAAACGATGAATTAGGCGAGAATTCAGCGAAATTGAAACGATCAAAAGCGGATAAACGTACAATTGTACGCTTTTATGTCCAATTGTACGTTTCAGCAAGCCAGTCAGGTGTGGGCTGGAGGATGGAAGTGGGGTAACCCTCAGGAGTTCAGCAGGCTGCCGAAAGGGAGCAGTAAGTATGCCCGCAGCGCGACGGGGGAGCAGAAGGCGGAGGCAGAGTTTCCGGCAGAGTGTCCCGCTGGTGATCGGCGGGAGGGTGGCGGGGCCGCAGAGGGCCGCGCGCCCGGCGGCGGTGCTGGGCCTGATGGGAGGGCTGGCCCTGGTGGGGGTCGTCCTGTGGTTCGCCTTCAGCCCGCAGTTCTACGTTACCGAGGCGCAGGTGGTGGGAGCGCAGCGGGTCCCGCCGGAGGCGATCTTCGCCGCCAGCGGGCTCCGGAACCTGCACATCCTCTGGGCTAACCCCCGTACCGCCGCGCAGCGGATTCTGGAGACGATCCCCTCTGTTGAGCGGGTGGAGGTCTCCTGCCGGCTTCCGGCCCAGTGCGTCATCACCGTGGCCGAGCGGGAGCCGGTGGCGGCCTGGGAGCAGGGCGGGACGTACTACTGGGTGGACCCCGCGGGCGGCGCCTTCCCAGCGACGGGGCCTCTGAGCGGTAAATGGCTGGTCAGCGGGCCGCTCCCACTGGACGCGCAGGGGCGGGTGGACCCCGCTGTGCTGGTCGGGCTGGAGGAACTGGAACGGCTGGGCTTTCGGCCGGGGCGGGTCTCCTATCGCCCCGGCCGCGGGCTGGTGCTGGACGACCCGGCGGGCTGGCGGGTGGTCGTGGGCCAGGGAACGGGGATGGAGCGCCGGATGGGGGTCTATATGAAAATCCGGGCCTTCCTTCTGGAAAGGGGAATCCGCCCCCGCTTCGTGGACGTCCGGTTCCCGGAAGCGCCATACTATTCGGTAACGAACGATTGGTAGGGGCGGCCGGCCGGTTACTCTGGTTATGGAGGGCCGTATGGAGCAGACGGTCGTCGGTATAGATGTGGGCTCCAGTAAAGTCTGTACCCTGGTGGGGGAGATCCGGGAGGATCTGGGCCTGCGCATTATCGGCGTTGGTGTGGTTCCCTCGCGCGGCCTGCGCAAAGGAGCCGTCGTCAATCTGGCAGAGGCCACAGCCGCGATCGCCGCCTCGGTTCAGGAGGCGGAACGGACGTCGGGCTACCGGATAGAGCGGGCCTATGTCAGCCTGACTGGCCCCCATATCGCTTCTCAGAACAGCCGTGGGGTTATTGCGATCTCCCGTCGGGAGGAGGGGATCACGGTGGAGGACGTCAACCGGGCCCTGGATTCAGCGGGAGCGATTTCGGTCCCCTACAATCGGGAGTTGCTCCACGTCGTTCCCCGACACTACATTGTGGACGGCCAGGAGGGGGTGCGGGACCCCGTGGGAATGCACGGATTCCGGCTGGAGGTGGAAGCCCACGTGGTTACTGGGTCATCCACGGTGATCCAGAACCTGGTGAAGTGTGTGAACGGGGCGGGGGTGGAGGTGGAGGAGGTGGTCCTGGGGCTGCTGGCTGCCGGGGATGCGGTCCTGACGGAGAACGAGCGGGAAGTCGGAGTCGTCCTGGTGGATATCGGCGGCGGGACCACCGACATCGCGATTTTCATTGACGGGACGGTCTGGCACACGGCGTCGCTGGGGGTGGGGGGGGAGTACATCACCAACGACATCGCCGTCGGCCTGCGGCTCCCCCCGGCGGTCGCCGAGGAGGTGAAGATCCGCTACGGGCACGCGCGGGCCGCGCAGGTGGGGACGGAAGCGGCGTTTCCGGCAGAGCCCTTCGGGGAGACTTCTCCCCAGATGCTCCCGCGTCGGAAACTGGCGGAGATTGTGGAAGCGCGGGCGGCGGAAATCCTGGAGATGGTCCAGACGGATATCAAGCGGTCCGGCTACGACGGGCTCCTCCCGGCGGGCGTCGTCCTCTGCGGAGGAGTGGCCCAGTTGCCGGGACTGGGGGAACTGGCGCGGGAGATTCTGGGCCTGCCGGTCCGGGTGGGCCGCCCGCAGGGGCTGGTGGGGCTGGTGGACCGGATCGGTGGGCCGGCCTTCGCCGTCGCGACGGGTTTGATGTACTGGGGGCAGACCGCGGAGGACCGACGTCCGCTGCCCAGGGAGGGCCCATCGGTCGGCAGGCGCCTGCGGGAGTGGTTGCGCGCCCTGCTCCCGGGGTAGAGAATCACGTTTCACGCTTCACGTTTCACGCTTCACGCTTCACATCCCATGTCCTGGAGGTCGCTCATGAAACCGTCCGAGAATTTCGCCCGAATCCGTGTGGTCGGGGTTGGCGGCGGCGGGAGCAACGCCGTCAACCGGATGATAGAGGCGGGCATCGCCGGGGTGGACTTCATTGCCGTCAACACCGATGCCCAGGCACTGATGCTCTCCAACGCGCCGGTCCGGGTCCGCATCGGCGATAAACTGACCCGCGGCCTGGGGGTCGGCGGGAACCCCGAACTGGGCCGCAAGGCGGCCGAGGAGTCCATGGAGGACCTGTACAGGGTTCTGGAGGGGTCCGATATGGTCTTCATCACCGCCGGGATGGGCGGCGGCACGGGAACGGGGGCTTCGCCCGTCGTTGCCCGGATCGCACGGGAAATCCACGCGCTGACCATCGGCATCGTCACCCGCCCGTTCTTCTTTGAAGGGAAGAAGCGGGCCGAACTGGCGGAGGCCGGGATTGAGGCCCTGAAGGAGCAGGTGGACACGCTCATCGTCATCCCGAACGATCGGCTGCTGGAACTGGTGGAGCGGCGGGTGAGCCTGCAGGACGCGTTCCGCCTGGCGGACGACGTGCTCCGGCAGGGCATCCAGGCCATATCCGAGGTCATCACCGTCCCCGGCCTCATCAACCTGGACTTCAACGACGTCCGGGCGGTGATGTCCGAGGGGGGCGCGGCGCTGATGGCGGTGGGCGAGGGGAGCGGCGAAGATCGGGCGGCCCAGGCGGCCCAGCAGGCCATTTCCAACCGCCTGCTGGACATCACCATTGACGGCGCCCAGCGTATCCTCTTCAACATCACCGGTGGTCCGGACCTCTCCCTGCACGAGGTCTACGAAGCGGCGACGGTCATCCGGGAGACGGCGCATCCAGACGTGGACCTGCGGTTCGGCGCGGTGATTGACGAGGAGATGAGGGATCGGGTCCGCATCACCCTGATCGCGACGGGTTTTGAGGGCGCGCCGCGGCCGGCGCGGGTGGCCATCCCGCCGGCCCGGGAGGCGAAGGAGCCCCCGCTGCCCGTCTTTGACCGGGACGACCTGGAGATTCCCGCCTTCCTGCGCCGCCGGTCGGGATAGGTTTTTACCACGAAGGCACAAAGACACAAAGATTCATTGCTAATTTTTTAATTGTTAATTCTTTGTGTCTTCGCGTCTTTGTGGTGACTTCCGGGGAGGTCCTATGGCAGAGGGCGGCGACCTGACCGCGCGCTCGTCCCTGAGGGAGGCTATTGGGGCCTTTCAGGGCTATATGCGCGCGCGCGATTTCAGTCCACACACGCTCCGCTCGTTCACGTCCGACCTGCGGATTCTGGGCGAGTATCTGGGGATGGAAACGGCGGTGGGGGATATTGGGACGGGGGACCTGAACCGCTTCGTCCGCTGGCTCACTGCCGAGCGAGGCGTTCCCTGCACGCCCAAATCCCTCTCCCGCCGGATCACAACGCTGAAGGTCTTTTTCGGATGGCTGGCGGAGGCGGGGGTCATCCCGGAGGACCCGGCGGCGCCGGTGGTTCACCGCCCCGTCCTGACCGGTCTCCCGCGGGTCCTGACCGACGAGGAGGTGGAGCGGGTCCTGCAGGTGACGGAGGCAATGCGTCGGGGGGACCCGCCGGACGCGCGCCCCCACCTGCTGGTTACTCTGTTGCTGGCCACGGGAATCAAGAAGGGGGAATGCGTCCATATTGCGCTGGACCACATAGACCTCTCGGACCCGGCGCGGCCGGTGCTCTGGATCCGGTATGCCAGCCCGCGCCGGAAGCATAAGGAACGGCGGATCCCCCTGCCTGCAGAGTGGCCTGTGGTTCTGGCGGAGTATCGGGCCCAGTATCGGCCCGCGGACCGGCTGTTTCCGTGGACGGAGCGGAATCTGGAGTACATTCTGAACGAGGTGGCGGAACGGGCGGGGATCCCCGACGGTCTCTCCTTTGAGACGCTTCGCTGGACCTGCGCGGTGCGAGACTGGCGGGGCGGGATGTCTGCGGAGCAGTTGCGCCAGAAACTGGGGCTGACCCGTATCTCCTGGCGGGAGGTGGAGCCGAAGATCGCCCGGCTGGCAGAGCAGGGGTAGGAGGGATGACGCTGCGGCGGCGGCCCGCTCTGCG
>DAOUBO010000611.1:0-1805 GCA_034432695.1 Anaerolineae bacterium
GGCGGCTTCGCCGCCCGCCCCCCGGCCTCATCCCCCACCCTACCCCTCCAGATACCGCGCCAGAAACTCCACCCGCCGCTTCCGGGAATCCAGCAGGTTCTCTCGCTTCAGGAAACTGTGCCCCTCGTCCGGGTAGAGCACGAAGTCGCAGGTCTTCCCCATCGCGACCAGCGCGTCCCGGGCCTGGACCGATTCGCTGGCCGGACAGCGGGGATCGTTCGCCCCACAGATGAGTTGCACCGGAGCCTGAATCCGGTCCAGGAAAAAGTAGGGCGAACGCTCATAGTACCGCTCCCGGTCCTTCTCCGGGTCGCCGAAGTTCTCCCGGTCCCACCGGCGCAGGTCTTCCCGCTCGCTGGCGTATTCGGTAAACCAGTTCAGGAAGGGCACCACGGCAGACCCCGCCGCCCAGCGGTCGGGGAAGCCGGTCAGCGCGGCCATCGTCAGGTAGCCGCCGTAACTGACGCCCGTAACAGCGATGCGGCGAGGGTCCGCCAGGCCCTCCCGGACCAGGTAATCCGCCCCGGCGACGACATCCCACGTATCCCCCCGACCCAGGTCAAAGCGATTGGCCAGTTGCCACTCCCGCCCGTAGCCGGTGGACCCCCGGTAGTTGGGAGCCAGGACGACCCACCCCCGGCTGACCATGTGCTGCACCAGCGGGTCCCAGCAAACGCGGGTCAGCCACGTGGGACCGCCGTGGATGTAGAGGACCGCCGGAGGCTTCCCTCCCGCCTCGCGCGGGCGGTAGAGGAGCGCGGGGACGCTCTGCCCGTCCAGGCTGGGATATGTCACTTCCTCCGGCATCACGAAGGGAGCGTCCTGGAGGTCCGGGGGCAGGGAAACCGTCAGCGGGCGGACGGTGCCACTGCCCAGATGGAGGGCCCAGAGGCCCGGCGGGTGGCGGGGGTTCTCAAACAGAAAGAGAAGGGTCTCACCGTCGGGGGTGAAACGAGGGCGGGCGTGGATGCCCCGCTCCACCTCGTACGTTCGGGTCGTCCCGCCGGCCCGGTCCATCACCTCCAACCAGGTGACCGGCCCCCGGCCTCGCGTCCAGGCCAGGCGCGCGCCGTCTGGGGACCAGGCGGGCCGCTCCCGGTCGCCCTCTCCCTCCGTAAGCCAGGTTACCTGCCCGGTCTCCGGGTCGCAGGAAGCCACCTGGAACACCCCATCCCGCTCCGCCACGAAGGCCAGCCGGTGCCCGTCGGGGGACCAGGCGGGATGCTTGGCGCAGAGGGGACGCTCGCCCCCCACCGGCCGTGGGGAGCCGCCGTCTGCCGGAACCAGAAAGATCCCGGTATCCTGACCCTCCGTGTGGCAGACGACCGTGAGATAGCGCCCATCCGGAGACCAGGAGACCTCCAGTGGAGTGAAGGGGAGAGAGAAGACGGGCTGGGCTGCGCCCCCGTCGGCAGGCATAGTGTAGACCTCAAAACGGCCGGATCGGTCGGAGATGAAGGCGATCCGGGTTCTGTCCGGCGACCAGGCGAAGGAAGGCTCTATCAGGTCGGGAGTGTCGGGGGTCAGGTTGACGTGGTGGTCGGTCGCCAGGTCGTAGCGCCAGAGGTCGTGTCGCTCACTGCCGTCCAGGTCCACCGCGTAGAGCAGGAAACGGCCGTCGGGGGACCAGCAGGGGGCATATTTGGCCCCCGGCCCCGTGCTGATCGGCCGGGGGGATCGGCTCTCGTCGGCAGGGACGACGTAGAGTTCCCAGCGGCCAGTGGGGTTCCAGGAGAAGGCGATCCAGCGTCCGTCGGGGGAGAGGTCAAAGAGGTCATCTACAACGGGAACGTTCAGCAGGGTTT
>DAOUBO010000612.1:0-9223 GCA_034432695.1 Anaerolineae bacterium
GACACCGTCCTGGTCTTCGCCAGTGGCGAGAAGATGGGCGGGCCAGATAGTGTCCCCGTGGGGGCGGTGAAGGCCGGCGCGACGGTGGACATCAGCGTGGACCTGAAGGCGCCGGCCAACCCGGGCCGCTACACGGGCCTCTGGTACGTCAGAGCCAGCGGCGCCAAAATCCCCGGCAGCGACGTCTCCGTCGTCATCCAGGCCGGGGAGGTCGCGTCCGCTCCAGCACCGGCCCCGGCCCCCGGGGCGCGGGGCAGTTTTGAACTGGGCGGCCACGTGGCCAATTTCAGTTTCCCCTACGCGGGCCAGATGCGCTACGCCGGGATGACCTGGGTGAAGACGCAGATCCGCTACCCGGCGGACGCCTCCGGGGTCATCGCCGCCGCCCACGCGGCCGGCTTTAAGATTCAGGTCAGCGCCCTGGGTCCGGCCAGTATGACCGGCCAGGCTGGCTTTGAGCAGGAGATCGCCCGCTGGGTCGCCGGGATGGCGGCCGCGGGCGCCGATGCCATTGAGGTCTGGAACGAGCCGAACATTGACCGGGAGTGGCAGAACGGCCTGATCCATCCGGCCAACTACACCAAACTCCTCTGCGCGGCGTATCAGGCCATCAAGGCGGCCAACCCCGGCACGGCGGTCATCAGCGCGGCGCCGGCCCCCACGGGCTACTTCGGCGGCTGCTACCCCCACGGCTGCGACGACAAGCCCTGGATGGAGGGGTTGTGGAACGCCGGCGCGGCCAACTGCATGGACTACATCGGCGCGCACCACAACTCCGGCGCGACGGCTCCGTCGGCCCGCACCGGCCCCCCTGCCGACGGCGGCGACCACCACCACTCCTGGTACTTCCTGCCCCAGACGGAACTCTACTACAACATCTTCCGGGGCACCCGCCAACTCTTCTACACTGAGTTGGGTTATGCCTCCCAGGAGGGGGTGGAGCCGTTCCCGGACAACTTCTGGTGGGCCCGGGGCAACGACAACAGCGAGCAGGCCGCGTGGCTGGCGGAGGCGGTCCGTCTGAGCATCCAGACCGGGATGGTGCGCTGCATCATTGTCTGGAACGTGGACTTTCTGCAGCCTATCCCGGGCGACCCGCAGAACGGCTACGCCATCATCCGGCCGGGCGGCATCTGCCCGGCCTGCGACGCGCTGCACGCGGTGCTGGGCTCCCGGTAGCGGATGCCGTGCCAGGCACTTCCCAAAGTGCCTGGCACGCTCCCTGCTCTTGACAACCTTCCCCGAATCGTCTACAATTTGATTAAGTGATTCGTTAATCAATTTGGATGGGTGAAGGATGAACCATGTCGTCAGCGCCACCCAGGCCCGCATCCACTTCGGTGAATTGATGCGCCGGGCTGCAGAAACCCACGAACCGATCACGGTGGAGCGGGACGGCCAGCCCTGTGTCGTCATCCTCTCTGTAGAGGCCTATCGCCGTCTGCAGGAGGCCCAGGCCTATCCTGCCTGGCAGGACATCCTGAGCCAGGTTCGGGACTTCCGGGCCCGGCTCCAGGTCCGACGCGGTGGTCGGCCCCTGCCACCCCCGGAGGAGGTGATTCGGGAGATGCGGGAGGAGCGGGATGCCCGGCTCACCGGTCTGCCTTGACGCCAGTTTTCTTCTACGGTTGCTCCTGGACGAGCGGGCGGCCTCGCAGGCCGACCTCCTCTGGGAGGCCTGGCATCAGGAAGGGCGGCGGCTGGTCGCCCCGACTCTGCTGTACTACGAGGTGGCCAATGCCCTCCATCGGTACGTCGCTCACGGGGACCTCCTGCCCGACGAGGTGGAAACGCTGCTGGACCTGGCCCTGCGGATGGATATAGAACTCGTGGGCGATGCCGGGCTTCATCGCCGGGCCCTGCAACTGGCCCGGATGTTCTCCCTTCCCGCTGTCTACGATGCCCACTATCTGGCTCTGGCGGAGCGGCTGGGTGCCGAGTTCTGGACCGCCGACGCCCGCCTGGCCCAGGCCGTTCAGGACCGCCTGCCCTGGGTCCATCGGTTGGGCGGTGACCGGCAGGAATGATCACCGGTAACTTCCCCCCTACCCCCAGCCCCTCCGGGAGAAATGGGGGTTGGGGGCGGCGGCGAGAAAATATCCAAAATCTGCCCGAAGAGGTATAAGGGATAAAAGAAAACGCTTTTCATTTATCCTCACTCCACCCCCGCCGCCTTCGGCGGCACCCCCTGGTATAATGGGGTAGGGCAACTGCGAGCAGTTGCCCTGCCCTGGGAGAGCAGGCAGTTGCGGGAGGCCTACGAATCTTTGCTGATCTTTGCTGAAAGATGAGGGACATCGCTGTAGAGAGGCTCACCCCCCAGGGTTAGAGTCTCTCCCAACGCAGGAGGTCTTATGTTCCAACCATCCCGCTCCACCCGCGAGCGCCAGCAACTGATCCTTGGCATTGTGCTGTGGCTGGTGGTTTTCCTGGCGGGCGTCGTCTGTCTCTGGTGGGGCTTCTTCGCCCCCCTGCCGGAGACGTCCCGTCCCGCGGCCGGGACCCCCACGCCCACGATGACCGCTACCCCGAGTGGGGGGCTGGTCCCGCTGGCAACCGCCACCCCGTCCTCGGGCACGGGCTCCCAATCCACCGTCCCGCCGGGCCAGGAGACCTTCGGCTACGGCATCGTTGTCCACGGCATCGTGGGCGACCCCAACTACACGATGGACGTGGTGAAATCGCTGGGGCTGGGCTGGGTCAAACAGCAACTCCGCTGGGACCTGGTGGAGCCCAGTCCGGGGCAGTACAACTGGGGGATGTACGACGGCGTGGTGGACGCCGCGAACGCGCGCGGCCTGCGGGTGATGATCAGCGTCGTCCACGCGCCGGAGTGGAGCCACCCCAGTTATCGGGATAGCAACCCCGAAGGCGCCCCGCCGGATGACCTGACCCTCTTTGCGGACTTCCTGGCCCGCCTGGTGGACCGCTATCGGGGCCGTGTCCACGCCATAGAGGTCTGGAACGAGGAGAACCTGGACCGGGAATGGGATACGGCGGAGGGCGTGAGTCCGGCCCGCTACGTGGAGATGCTCCGCCTGGCCTACCAGGCCATTAAGAGCCGCGACCCCAACATCATCGTCATCAGCGGAGCGCTCTCCCCGGTGGGCGCCACGGCGACGGACCCGGCCAACCCCAACCGCATCATCTATATGGACGATTTCCAGTACTACCAGGAGATGATTGCCAGAGGGTTCCTGAGTTATGCCGACTGTGTGGGCGCTCACCACAACGGCTACAACATTCCGCCGGACATCGCCTGGGACGACAAAACCTATCAGGACCCGAGCGCGACCTTCCGCGCTTTCTGGGATAACCCCCACCCCTCCTGGTCGTTCCGCAGCACCCTCTGGCGGTATCGGGATGCCATCTCCGGGATGAAACCCCTGTGCGTGACCGAATTCGGCTGGGCCTCTTCGGAGGGGTACGGGCCACCGCCCGCGGGCTTTGAGTTCGCGCTGGATAACACGCTGAACGAGCAGGCCGATTACATCGTCCGCGCCTACCAGTTGATGCGCCAGTGGGGCTTTGTTCGCCTGGCCTTCCTCTGGAACCTGGACTACATCCAGAAAACGGGCCTGCCCCCGGAACAGGACCCGTATGGCCCCTACAGCATCATAGACCCCCGGGGAGTCCCCCGTCCGGCCTTCGGGGCTGTTATGAGCATGCCCAAACCGTAGCTGTTACCTCACCCCACCCCCAACCCTCTGGTATAACGGAGTAGGGCAACTGCTCGCAGTTGCCCTACTCTCCTGACCGGAGGTCAGGAGAGGGGAGGGGGTGCCGCCGGAGGCGGCGGGGGAGGGGTGAGGATACATTCAGGTAACGCCCCACGCAAATTCCCAAAGAGCCAATGATTCTCTACGGGAGCGTCCTGCGCGGCGATGCCGGATCGGAGAGCGATGTAGACCTGCTGGTCGTTGCGACCGGAGATGTGCGCGCGGTCGGGCGGGCGCTGGGCGATATCGCCTTTGAGGTGATGCTGGAGCACGGAGAACTGATCTCCCCTCTGGTCTATGGCCCGGACGAATATCGCCATCCCCATCATTTTCTCCGGCTGGTTCAGGAAACCTGGACTTTGGATAAACCGCCGGGACGTAAGCCGAAATTCATTTCGGCCGACAGGCCATCCATATATATGGGCATCGGCGAATGGATAAAGCCCACATAGTGGTATGGATCAGGCGCTCCCATGGCCTTTTCAGTTTGTCCAAAGTCCAGCAGGAAACAGACAGGGAGGTGTATCGCGTGGACGAAACCACCATGCGCCGTCAGGAGGCCGCAGATCTCCTTGCCCTGGCCCAGGGATACCTGGAAATGGCCCGCTTGAGGGGCAGGAGGGAGTATATCCGGGGCGCTATTGACCTGGCATACAACGCGGCTGAACTGAGCGCCAAAGGTTTGCCTCTTCTCCGGGAGGGCACGTGGCCGAAGACCCCCGGCGGCGTCGTCCAGCAGTTCAGCAAAACTTTCATCGTGGATCACCCGGTGGTGGAGCCTGAAGTGGGCCGGGCCTTTCGCCAGGCGCTGGATTGGCAGAATCGGGCCCGCTACGACCCTCAGGCGACCCTGACCGAACCGGACGCGGACGAGGTCATCGGTGCGGCGGAGAAATTGGTGGACCTCCTCCAGCGAGAAGTATATGCCTCCTGACCGGCGTCCGCTTCGGCTGTTCGTATATCTCCTCCTGGCATTAGGCGTTGCCGGGTCGCTCCTTTGGGGGAGATCATCCTCTCCTGCCCCTGCGACTCCAACCCCGACCCTGCTCCCGCCTCCCACCCCCACCTCCTGGCCGCGCGTCCGGCTGGGCTCTCCCGAATACGGCATGGTCGCCTTCCTCTGGTGGCGGGAAGAGGTCGCCGACCGGGATCTCAACCTCATCCGGGACGCGGGCTTCACCTGGGTCCGCCAGAACCTGCACTGGATAGATGTGGAACTGTACAAAGGCGGCTTTGACTGGCGCTACAGCGACCGCATCGTCCGGCAGGTCCAGGAGCGGGGCCTCAACCTGCTCTTCCGTCTGCATGGTCTGCCCCGACCAGGGTGGGTCCCGCTGCCCGACGACCCGGCCCTTCCCGTCCCGGTGGAGGACTTCGCCGACTTCTGCGGCACGGTCGCGGCCCGCTATCGGGGACAGGTACGCGCCTACCAGGTCTGGAACGAACCGAACCTGGCGCGGGAGTGGGAGGGAAGGGCCCCAAACCCGGAAGGATACGTTCGCCTGCTGCGGGCCTGCTATGTCGCCATCAAAGAGGCCGACCCGGACGCGCTGGTGGTCTCCGCCGGGATGGCGCCCACGGGCACAGAGTTGCCCGTCGCTATGCCCGACGCCGAGTACTTCATCCGGATGTACGAGGCTGGTGCGGCGCCGTATTTTGACCTTCTGGGCGTCCACGCCGCCGGCTTCGCCGCGCCGCCCGAGGTCTCCCCCGACGAGGCCGCCGCCAACCCGGCCTACGGGGGCCAGCGCTTCTTCTGCTTCCGCCACACTGAGGACATTCGGGACATCATGGTCCGCTACGGCGATGGGGAAAAGCAGGTCGCGATTACCGAAATGGGGTGGACCTCCGACCCCGTCCACCCCGAATATTCATGGTTTGCCGTCACCGAGGAGCAGAAAGCGGACTACCTGGTACGGGCGTTTCGCTTCGCGCGGGAACACTGGCGCCCGTGGATTGGCCCGATGTTCGTCCTGGCCATCGCCGACCACGACTGGACCCCCGACGATGAACAGTACTGGTGGGCCATCACCGAGCCCGGTTGGCCCCTGACGGTCGTTCGGCCGGCCTACGAGGCCCTTCGGGATATGGAGAAGTGATTCCTGCGTCCCGCTCCCGATATTCCCCGACCGCGCGAGTTCCTGGAGAACCGGCGGAGGAGCGGTATGGGAGAAGCCAAACTCACCCACCTGGACGAAAAGGGCGCCGCCCGGATGGTGGACGTGACGGAAAAATCCCCCACCGTTCGGGAGGCCGTCGCGGCCGGAGAGGTCTGGATGCAGCCCCAGACCCTGGCCCTCATCCAGTCCGGAGGCGTGCCCAAGGGGGATGTCCTGGCCGTGGCCCGCATCGCGGGCATTATGGCCGCGAAGCGGACCCCCGACCTCATCCCCCTTTGCCATCCCCTGCCCATCACCTCGGTGGAGGTGGACTTCGCGCTGGACGAGGAGCGGTCCGTTGTGAACATTCGGGCCCGCGTCCGGTGCACGGGAGTTACCGGCGTGGAAATGGAAGCGCTGACCGCCGTCGCCGCTGCCGCTCTGACGGTCTATGACATGTGCAAAGCGGTGGACCGGGGCATGCGCATCCAGAACATCCGGCTCCTGCGCAAGAGCGGCGGGAAAAGCGGGGAAATCGTGCTGGAGAATCGTTGATGACGCTTTCAATTCCCGCTGCCCTGGGCGCCGATGGGAAATCGGCCCCCCGTAGCGCAAGATTTATCTTGCCTCTCTCGCAAAATGAATCTTGCGCTACAGGCCGAAGGCCCAGGGCGGACGACCTGGGTCGGCTCCGAGGCGGCGGCCCAACTCCCACAACCCGTAAGTTCGTTAACGCCTGTGGAGCGAGGGGGTGGAGCAAGGGCAGGCGTCGGATCGCGGGAATTTCATCTCATGCCGGGAAAAGCGACAATGGGACAGGTCGGAGAGGTTATCGCCGTCTGCGTCAGCGAGAAGAAGGGGACATCCAAACAGAACGTCGGGCGGGCATGGCTCCGCCCGGATTGGGGGATAGAAGGGGACGCCCACGCAGGCTCCTGGCACCGCCAGGTCTCCCTTCTGGCCTGGGAGTCCATTGAGCGGATGCGTCAGCGAGGCCTGGACGTTCGCGAGGGGAGTTTCGCCGAGAACATCACCACCCGCGGCATTGACCTCCATACCCTCCCGATAGGCACCCGCCTCCGCATCGGTCAGGCCCTGGTGGAGGTCACCCAGATCGGCAAACTCTGCCACACGAAGTGCGCGGTCTTCCGCACGGTCGGCGATTGCGTGATGCCTCGCGAGGGGATTTTTGTGCGCGTCCTGGAGGGAGGAGAGGTCGCCGTCGGGGATAAAATAGAAATTGTGGCACAAAATTAATTTTGCGCCACAGTGAGCCGCCGGGGCGCGGCTGTCAGCCGGCGCGCCCCGGTTTCCTCCACCACCACTGTATCCTCCACCTTTGCCATCAGCCCCGCCGCCGGCGCGCTCACCTCCACTTCTATCGCCAGCGTCATCCCTGCTGCCAGGCGCGTCTCCTCCCGGGGCCAGAGAACTGGCGGCTCGTCTATCTCCAGCCCCAGCCCGTGCCCGACGAAACCGGGCAGCGTCAGGGAGCCGGGGGCAAAGTGGGGTGATCCCCCCCGCCGGACGACGGCTTCGGCCCGCTCATAGACCTCGGCGACCGGAACGCCAGGGCGAAGCACCTGCAGGACGGCCTCCTCCACCTCCAGCGCGACTTCGTGCAGGGCCTCCTGCGCCGCCGTCGGACGGCCCAGCACGAATGTGCGGGACTCGTCGGCGGTGTAACTCCCGCACGTCGCGCCGATATCCAGCACCACCAGGTCTCCCGGCCCGATGCGCCGGAGGGACGGACCATAGGGGGATCCCCGGCTCAGCCCGGAGCCCGTGACCACCAGGCCGTGCCCCCCGCGCACGGTCAGGTTCTCTCCGCTGAACAGGAAGACCCCGCCGCCCCGCGCGCCGGGATACCGGAGGGGCTGAAAGCCCTCGTGTCCGGCCTCCCGGATAGCCCGCTCCACCGCCGCGGCCAGGGAGAGTTCAGAGAGCCCCGACCGCAGGACCTCCGCCAGTGCCCGATGACCGACGTCGGCGACGCGCGCGGCCTGCCGGACCGCCTCCACCTCCTCCGCGTCCTTGACCATCCGCTGGGCCAGGACAAGGGGGCCGATGTCCACCACCTCCCATCCGGGCAATGCCTCCCGCATCCGCAGGTAGAGCGCGGCCGGCATCACGTCCAGCGCGGCCCCCAGAACGCCGCGGGAGAGCCCCCATTCCGCCAGCCGCTCCGCGACGCGGTCCCAGCCGCTTCCGGCCTCCACAGGCACCGTCGCTTCCCGCTGGGCCAGATCCACCCCCCGCCGGACCAGCAGGATCGCCTCCCCCGGCCCGACGACGAGTGTCGCCGGACGGGCCGTCCCTGCGTAGTAGAGAACATCGCGGGGGTGGACCAGCACGACCACGTCCACCCCCGCCCCGGTCATCCTCCTGCGCAGTTCACGAAGCCGATGCTCCACGATGGCCGTCCTCCGCCAGAAGTCGGTTCACCAGGGGGCCGATTTCCAGAATCTCCCTCACAGCGAAGTCCACGCCCTCCTCGGGCTTCCCGTCCACCAGAACGGTCGTCATCCCGAACGCTTTCGCGGGCCGGAGGTTGATCGCTCGGTCCTCCACCAGAATGCAGGCCGGGCCTATCGCGCCGAGGATCGCCAGCATCCGCCGGTAGGCGTCGGGCCAGGGCTTGGGGCACATGCCCACCGCGCGGATGTCCACGATGTGCTCAAAGAGGGAGACGATCCCCAACGCGTTCAGAACTCGCCGAGCGTATTCGGTGGTGGAGTTGGTGAACACGGCCCGTCGGAGGGGAAGGCCTGCCAGCATAGACGCCAGAGCAGGGTCCGGGCACAGATACGCCTCCACGGGGACGTCGTGGACGAAGGCCAGATACTCCTCCACATCCACCTCGTGGGGCCGCTCCGCCTGCAGCCCGGCCAGGGTGGTCCCGTAGAGACGGACATACCGCTGCCGGACCTCGTCGGCCTCCTGGGGGCTCAGGCCCAGACGCTCCTGGAGCCAGAGGGTGATCCGGTGGCTCACCGCGTCCATCAGCCCGGTCCTGCGGTCGTAGAGGGTCTCGTCCAGGTCAAAAACGATGTGGGAAAAGGGCATTCGTTATCCTCGCACCAGGGAGAGAGCCAGCCGGACGGCTGCTTCAGGGGTGTCGGCCCGATGGATGGGCGGGGGTGGGTGGCCGGGCCGGAGCGGCTCCCAGGTCTTCAGCCCAACGACAGGCACGCCGTAGTAGAGGGCGTAGGCGATCTCGCTGAGCGTGCCGTAGCCCCCGCCAACGGCGATCACCGCCTGCGCGGTCCGGACGATGATGACGTTGCGGGCCTCCCCCATCCCGGTGATGATGGGGATGTCCACATAGGGGTTCGCCTCCCGCCGGTCGGTTCCGGAGAGGATGCCAATGGTGAGGCCGCCCGCGCTTCGGGCGCCGCGGCAGGC